>NZ_JAJCHL010000001.1:0-153200 GCF_020554505.1 Caldibacillus sp. 210928-DFI.2.18 | reverse complement strand
TTTCTTCTGATTTTCCAGCATGCTTTGTCCCATAGCACGGGCCTATGAGACATTTCTTCTTGATTTTCAATTCAATTTGTCCCATAGCCAGATGTTTCTTTGCTTCTATGGGACATTTCTTCTGATTTTCCAGCATGCTTTGTCCCATAGCACGGGCCTATGAGACATTTTTTCTTGATTTTCAATTCATTTTGTCCCACAGTCCCCCATGTAGCGCTAGGCTACACCACAGGAAGATGGTTTTTTCATGGTAGCCTAATTGTTCCATACGTCCATAACACCTATCTGCTTTAAACAAAATTTTAAGGAGGAGGGCATATAATCTTGTTGCTCCGAAAACATGTAAAACTGTCAACCTGCCCAAAATTTTTTTATTTGTGCCCAAATGACTGACGGTTGAATATAGAATAAATAGGTAATTGAAGATACTCGCCCAGATGAAAGTGTAAAAAATACGCCCTACATGATTGTTCCGGGAAGGAGGGTTACATCATTTTCGCATTGTTTATTAGACGAATCGGTGGAGTTGTATCTATAGCTTTCGGAATTTTCGCGACCCTGGAAGCATCCAGACTTTATACTTATGGCACAGGCATACTGATTGGTGATCATGCCTTTCCTGCAATAATAGGAATCATCCTCATTGTTGCAGGATTGTTCTACCTTTGCTTACCTTACAAAGAAGAAAAAGTGGTCATGCCAAATCATAAACAATTAAAAACAATGATTTATACAATTGGGATATTATGTCTGTATTGTTTCAGTATGAACTACCTCGGCTATTTTGTTACCACATTTATAGCCTTTCTTTTATTACTTAAAGTAATCGGTAACTACCGATGGGTATGGACAATGGCCTTTGCCTTAATTTTTACAGCAGTTATGTACTACTTGTTTATCACCTTATTAAAAACACCATTACCTATTACGCCAATATTATCAATTTAAAAAGGGGGATCTCATACTTGGATTCAATCATGTATTTGCTTAACGGATTAGGTGCTGTGTTGACCCCTTTCAATTTATTCATCGTTGTGGTCGGCTCCTTTCTTGGCACTTTCGTCGGTGTGTTACCAGGACTCGGTCCGACTTCTGCAATTGCCATTTTACTACCAATGACAACGATCCTTGAACCGGTGCAAGGGATTATGATGATGGCCGGAATTTATTACGGGGCAATGTACGGGGGTTCGACAACAGCCATTTTAATGAATATCCCCGGTGAATCGTCATCGGTTCCGGCAACACTCGACGGATATCCGCTGGCAAAGCAGGGAAGAGGCGGTGCAGCGCTTGGGATTGCTGCGATTGGCTCTTTTTTTGCCGGAATACTGGGTCTCGTCGGACTTGTATTGTTTGCCCCAATTTTAGCAGATCAAGCTTTGAAATTCGGTCCGCCCGAATATTTTGTCTTAATGCTTATGGCTTTGTTCATTTTATTTAACATTTCCGGTTATTCGTTTATAAAATCATTGATTATGGGGGCTTGCGGCTTTCTTGTTTCATTTGTCGGAATTGGTTTATCTTCAGGTGTGGCACGATTTGACTTTGGTCTTCCGGTTTTGGTTGGGGGTTTTGAAATGATCAGCATTATTATTGGTTTATTTGCGATAACCGAAGTGCTGAAGGGAATTGAAGAGAGTCGGATAAAAATTAAGCAGCAAAAAATTAAAAAAGTTTTCCCGACCAAGGAAGACTTGAAAAATAGCAAAATGCCAATTT
This sequence comes from Caldibacillus sp. 210928-DFI.2.18, assembly GCF_020554505.1. Taxonomy (NCBI): domain Bacteria; kingdom Bacillati; phylum Bacillota; class Bacilli; order Caryophanales; family Bacillaceae; genus Caldibacillus; species Caldibacillus sp. 210928-DFI.2.18. The sequence continues at coordinate 151,478 of NZ_JAJCHL010000001.1, read as the reverse complement.
TACGTGGAAGCCTGCTTGGATTTTTTCTCGGAATTTTGCCTGGTTTTTCGGCAACCATTACATCTTTTCTTTCTTATGATATTGAGAAAAAAGTTTCCAAACATCCGGAAAAATTTGGTCATGGGGCGATTGAAGGGGTAGCCGGCCCGGAATCGGCAAACAATGCGACAAGTTCCGGGGGCTTTATTCCACTCCTTTCACTGGGGATTCCTTCTTCTCCACCACTGGCAGTTTTACTTGCAGCCTTCATGATTTACGGCTTAACCCCGGGACCAATCCTTTTTGAGCAAAACAGTGAGTTTGTTTGGACGGTTATTGCAAGTATGTTTATCGGAAATGTCATTCTTTTAATCTTAAATCTGCCGCTTGTCGGAGTTTGGGCAAAACTAACCGATGTCCCGTTTGGAATCTTGGCACCGATTATTTTAATGATAAGTCTACTTGGTGCATTTTCAGTACGCAATAGTTTATTTGACTGTTTTGTTGCGATTGTTTTAGGCGTTCTCGGTTACTTGTTCCATAAATTCAATTGGCCGATTATTCCTTTCATCTTATGTTTAGTTTTAGGACCAAAAATGGAAATATCATTTATTCAGTCTTTGGAAATATCGTCAGGGAACCTACTTATTTTTGTGGAAAGACCGATCTCACTCGGTTTATTATTAAGCTCAATCATTATCCTTATGATTTCCATCTTATTTACCAAAAGAACAAAAAGAAGAATGATTCAAGAAACCGGTGAATCACAAGATATGTCATAAGTTATCCAAGTTTGTTGATCTCGATAAAAAATAAATGTGAAATTGTATTGAAAAAAGGAACAGAGGAGAAGTGAATATGAAAAAATTAATCCCTATTTTATTCATGAATATTATTGTGATTTTTACAATTTTAGCAGGATGCTCGGTCCAAAACAACACAACAGAATCAAACGCAGCGAAGACAAAGGGAACCAGTTCGGGTAATTATCCAAACCGGCAAATTGAATTAGTCGTTCCATTTGCGGCAGGTGGCGGCGTGGATTTGGCTGCCCGTGCCGTTGCCGATTATTTAAGTAAAGAGTGGGGGCAACCGGTTGTCGTTGTCAATAAAACGGGAGGCGGAGGAATTGTTGGTGCCCAATATGCCCTGTTGGAATCGAAACCGGATGGCTATACTGTACTCATGAACAACAATTCTTCTACAACCATGTATGAAGCTGGGACTACTCAGCCTATATTAACAGCTAAAAGCCATCAGTTTGCTGCACGTGTCGCCGAATCACCGTTAGTTTATGCAGTAAAAAGTGACGCACCCTGGAAGGATTTAAAAGAATTTACCGAGTGGGTAAAAGAAAACCCGGAACAACTCACATGGGCGAGCGTCGGTCCGGCCGGTTTTTCCAGCTTTGGTGTTGCAGAATGGCTGGATTCAGTTGGGGTTGACTATACAAAAACGCAAATGGTCTCCAGTGAAGGGGCCAGTGATTCAGCTGCTAAAGTAGCAGGTGGTCATGTTATTTTGGCCGTCCACAACGCAGGGGAAGTGTATTCCCTTGTTGAATCGGGGAAATTGAAAGTGTTAGCTGTTCAAGGTTCAGAACGAAGCCCGCTTTATCCGGATGTACCGACAACAGAAGAACTCGGCTTCCCAAACTTATCGGTCAGCTGGTGGACCGGGATTTCTTTACCAAAAGATACACCGAAAGATATTGTAAAAAAATGGGAAGCAGCAATTGAAAAAATGCAACAAGATAAACAGTTCCAAGCTCAGCTCGAAAAAATATATTTACAACCGGGTTACCTAAACAGTTCCGATTTTACAAAAAAAGTACAAGAAGAAGTGGAATGGTATACAGAACTGGCAGAGAAAACCGGGATTAGAAAATAAAGAAAAAGAAAGTTAAATGGATTTGGGAACAATTTCAAAAACTAGGAATTAACCTCAATAAACCTGCCACTATTTGCAGACCGTTTCTTTATTAGCAACAAAATTCCCCGAAAATAGGAAAAAACTTAATAAGGTCATAAACATAAAGAAAAACCGGCCAGAACTATCCAAAACAGGTCGGTTTTTCTAAATACTTATTTTACCCCTAATTTCAACTCACCATTGTCAATTGAAATTACAACCGTCTCGTTTTCTTGTACCTTTCTTGCGATTATTTGCCTTGCCAGTTCCGTCTCAACCGTACGTTGAATAAATCGTTTCAATGGTCTTGCACCGAAAACCGGGTCAAATCCGTTTTCAGCGATATATTCCTTCGCTTCATCTGAAATTTCCAGCTTAATTTGTTGATCTTTCAATCTTTCCTGCAGTTCGCTAAGTAATTTGGTAACAATCCCTTTAATATTATCCAATGTCAAAGGTTTAAATAAAATAATTTCATCCACACGATTTAAAAATTCCGGACGAAAATGACTGCGTAACTGCTCCATAACCAGTTCACGAGCTTCTGAACGAATTTCGTCCGTTCCTTGTTCTCGCTCCAGTAAAAATTGTGATCCCAGATTTGAGGTCATAATAACCACGGTATTTTTAAAATCAACGGTACGACCTTGAGAATCAGTAATCCGACCATCGTCGAGCATTTGCAATAATATATTGAACACTTCCGGATGTGCTTTTTCAATTTCGTCAAATAATACAACCGAATAAGGATTTCTTCTTACTGCTTCGGTTAATTGACCACCTTGTTCATAACCGACATATCCGGGCGGCGCACCAATTAATCTTGAAACGGTATGCTTTTCCATATATTCGGACATATCGATGCGGATGATATGCTCTTCGCTATCGAATAAATGTTGGGCAAGTGCCTTGGCAAGTTCCGTTTTCCCGACACCGGTGGGACCAAGGAACATAAAGGATCCAATCGGCCGATTCGGATCTTTAATGCCGGCTCTTGCCCGAAGTATCGCATCGGACACAAGCCGAACAGCCTCATCTTGTCCGATGACTCGTTCATGTAAAATCGATTCCAGTCGCAATAATTTTTCCCGTTCACTTTCAACGAGTTTTGTCACAGGAATACCTGTCCAGCGGGCAACAATTTCGGCGATCTCTTCATCGGTCACTTCTTCACGCAACAATCGATTTTCTGCATGTTCATGGACTTTTTCCTCCAATTCCCGCAATTCTTTTTCTAATGCAGGAATCCGACCGTGTCTTAGTTCAGCAGCTTTATTCAAATCATACTCGTTTTCCGCCTTTTCCAGTTCCCAACGTAGTTTTTCCAGTTGTTCCCGCTTATCCTGAACCATCTGAATGCCTTCTTTTTCCAACTGCCATTTCGCTTTCATTTCATTAGCTTGATCGCGAAGTTCCGCCAGTTCTTTTTTCAAAACATCGAGGCGGCTCATACTCACCGGATCATCTTCTTTGGAAAGGGCCGCTTCTTCAATTTCGAGCTGCATGACTCGCCTCGTCACTTCATCTAATTCTTGCGGCATCGAGTCAATTTCAGTCCGGATCATCGCACAAGCTTCGTCGATTAAGTCGATCGCTTTATCTGGCAGAAACCGATCGGTAATATAACGGTTGGATAAGGTTGCTGCCGCGACCAGTGCACGGTCATGGATTTTAACGCCGTGATGAATTTCATATCGTTCTTTCAAGCCGCGTAAAATTGAGATGGTGTCTTCAACATCCGGTTCTTGGACGATAACCGGTTGAAAACGTCGCTCTAATGCCGGGTCTTTTTCAATATATTGTCGATGTTCATCTAATGTTGTTGCCCCGATACAATGCAATTCCCCTCGTGCAAGCATCGGTTTTAACATATTTCCCGCATCCATGGCACCATTCGTCTTTCCGGCACCGACGATAGTATGCAATTCATCGATAAACAAGATGATTTTTCCTTCACTTTTCTTAATTTCGTTCAAAACAGCTTTTAACCGTTCTTCAAATTCACCACGAAATTTTGCCCCGGCAACAAGCGCACTCATATCAAGGGAAAAAATCGTTTTATCCTTTAAACCCTCAGGGACATCACGACGAACAATTCTTTGAGCCAAACCTTCAACAATGGCTGTTTTCCCGACACCGGGTTCACCGATTAATACCGGGTTATTTTTCGTTTTCCGTGACAAAATACGAATTACTTGCCGTATTTCATTATCGCGACCTATAACCGGATCGACCTTTCCGGATCGGACCTCAGCAACTAAGTCTCGACCATATTTTTCCAAAACATTGTATGTACTTTCCGGATTTGGTGATGTCACTCTTTGATTCCCCCTTATTTCTCTTATAGCTTCTAATACTTTTTGCAAGGTGATCCCCTGATTTTTTAAGAGTTTCCCGACATCAGTCTCCAAAGTTACAGAAGCAATAAGAATATGTTCAACTGATAAATACTCATCTTTAAAGGTGGTCATTGTTTTTTCAGCTTCGGTAAAAACACGCTGTAATTGGTTGGAAATATATATGTTTCCTTGTTCCACACCGCTGCCGGTGACAACAGGTTTTTTCTTTGCTAAAGCTTCTAATCCCTGTTTGAATAGGTTACTATTTGCATGCAATTTTTCGAGAATAGCGGTGACAAGATTGTCTGTGTCTTGCATGAACGCAAGATACAGGTGGACTTCATCGATTTCTTGATGATGCCGATTACTAGCAATGGTTTGTGCATGGAAGATTCCCGACTGCATCCGTTCCGTCATACGATTGACATCCATATTGACCGCTCCTTTGCCCTTTTTTGACCTTAGTTCAATTATAAAAGATTATCGTTGAAAAAGCAAAATGAGCTGAAATACACTGGAGTGGGAAAAGGGTATTTATTTATCTTCAAAAATGGACAAAAAATCATCACATCTATATTTCTTGTTTTCTCCCATAAACATGATTAGTATTATATTCAGATAAAATAGAAAGGAATTATAAAATGAATAAACGGATTTACTTTTTGATGATTATTGCTTTTGTGGTTGGGATGGTTGAACTAATCATAAGTGGTATTCTTGATCTTATAGCAGCAGACTTAGATGTAAGCCTTAGTCAGGCCGGTTATTTGATTACCATTTTTGCTCTCATTTTTGCATTACTTTCACCGGTGTTATTAATTTTGACAGCAAATATCGAGAGGAAACGGTTAATGCTGATTTGTCTTTGGATTTTTCTCTTCGGTAATATAATAACAATTTTCAGTCCAACTTATGCAATCGTGTTCGTCGGTCGTATCATCAGTGCCACCAGTGGGGCATTATTAACGATCCTTTGTCTTGTGATGGCGCCGAATATGGTTGAACCGCAATACCGGGGGAGAGCAATTGGTGTCATCTCGATGGGGGTAAGTGGGGCATTGGTGCTTGGTATTCCAATTGGTTTAATGTTAGGGAATTCTTTCGGATGGCGAGCTCCATTTGTTATGATTGCCGTTTTGACGTTTTTTTCAATTATCGGTGTTTATTTATGGATGAGTCGGATTGAGCCGGAGTCACAAGTCCCGCTCCATATCCAATTAGCCAGTCTAAAAAGCAGAAAAGTTCTCTTTGCCCTATTAACGACCTTTTTATATATGGCCGGACATACAGTTTTATATGGTTATTTCAAACCTTTTTTGCAAGAAACTATGGGGCTTGATGGAACATGGATTAGTATTATCTACTTTATTTTTGGCATTTCAGCGGTCAGCGGCGGGGGAATTGGCGGAGCGTTAGCCGATTTATTCGGTTCCAAAAAGACGATCGTCATCTCATTGTTACTTTTTACCGGATTATTTTTAATCATTCCCCACACAACGGGATTAATTCCTTTATTTATTGTCGCCTCAATTGTTTGGGGAATTTTAAGCTGGGGAGTTTCACCGGCTATGCAAAGTTACTTGATTGAGTCATCACCAAAAACGGCATCGATTCAGCAAAGCTTAAATAATTCAGCCCTCCATTTAGGTGTTGCAACTGGATCATTTGTTGGCGGGATGGTGATTGAACATGCATCGATTAACGAAAGTCCTTATGCGGGCAGTATTTTAATCTTATTATCTGTTTTAACAATTATTGTATCGTTTCGAGCCCGGCAAACCGTTGTCCCTGATACGGAAATGGAAGGATAAATTTAGAAAGATCTAATAGCAGGTCGGATAGACATGAATCGAAAGGAAAGATGAAGCAGTCGGAGAAAATCGAATTTACATCCTTGCTGGAAATGTATACGAAGGTATAAGATAAAGATACTGATTATAAACGATATTTCGATAAAAATATGAACCACTTATTCATGACAGGGAGATTGGGAATAAAATATTTATGAAAAGGTGAGCAATGATGGGGAAAATGACGGAATGGTTGGAAATGGATGATGGGCATGAGATTTACTTAAGAAGCTGGGTGAATGAAGGGGAATCACCCCGGGCAATTGTCCAAATTTCCCACGGTATGGCAGAACATATTGAACGATATGACGATTTTGCTCAATTTCTTCTTAGTAGAGGGATTTTTGTTTATGGAAATGATCATCGCGGGCATGGACGTACAGGTGAAAAAGCCGGGGTTTTTGGCTATTTTGCTGAAAAGGATGGATTTGACCGGGTAGTGGATGATCTTCATGCTATTACGAATCATATTAAGAAACTCTATCCTGATAAACCAATGATTTTGTTCGGACATAGTTTGGGATCGTTTCTGTCACGGAGATATATTCAGAAATATTCGGGTGATATCACCGGGGTCATTTTATCTGGTACCGGTGGAAACCCAGGGCTTGCGGCTGCTATCGGTAAACTTGTGGCGAAAAGGGAGATACGAAAATTCGGGAAAACCGCTCCCAGCCATGTAATGAACCGGATTATATTTGGTTCGTACAATAAAGGATTGGACCATGTCAAAAATAAGTTTTCTTGGTTATCCAGGGATGAATCCGTCGTTCACGCTTATCTTCAAGACCCGTATTGCGGTTTTGTCTGCTCAGGAACTTTTTTCTATGATTTATTAACCGGATTACAGCTTATTCACCAAGATGCTCTTATCCAACAAATCAGAAAAGATTTACCAATTTTCTTTATTAGTGGCGATCGTGACCCGGTTGGTACCTATGCTAAAGGTGTCAAAAAAGCGATAAAACAACTTGAAAAAAATGGGTTACATAAAATCGATTACCGATTTTATCAAGATGCCCGGCATGAAGTATTAAATGAAATCAATAAAGAGGAAGTTTACGAAGATATTATTCAGTGGATTGAACGAACATTGAATACAGTAGAAGGGTAAGAGGCCGAGTTAGCAGATCCGTGTGTGGCTTTCTATCAATTAGAAGACGGCATTGAATATAGTAGAAAGGTAAAGAGGCCGAGTTAGTCCCGGTCTCTTATTTAATTTGTTCAAGTAGTTCTTGATCTTGCCAAGCTTTGCACACATCAATCCAACTTTTTGCATTAGAAAACTTTTCCAATTCTTCACAAGTGAGCTCAATGGCGGAATTGGTACTGCCACATGCTGGAAAAACGGTTTCGAACCGTTTTAATGAGATGTCTAAATAAACACCGAGGTCGTTAGCCAATCCAAACGGACAAACACCACCAATCACGTGTCCGGTTTGTTCAACGACTTCCTCGGCACTGAGCATCCGTGCTTTAAACCCAAAAAAATGTCTGAACTTTTGATTATCAATTTTGGCATCACCGGCTGTAACGACAAGGATTGCCTGATTGTTATCCCCACGGAACGATAGAGTCTTTGCAATTCTGGCAGGAATAACACCAATTGTTTCTGCCGCCTGTTCAACGGTTGCACTGGATGTATCAAATTCCATAATATCTTTGTCACGGTTCCACTGTTTAAAATGTTCTTTTACACTTGCAAGAGACATAACGCCACCCCATCATTATTTTTTAACCATTATCATAGCATAAAGTTCCAAAAAATTGTAATTTTTGAAGTTGGGGAAACAATGCCTTGCCAAATGGATCAAGGAAGGGATGTAAATTGTTCGATTAAAAAGAGCCCAACACTTTTTTTCGTTAAGTGCCGGGCTCCTTCTACATTTTAAGATGTCTTGAATAAGTACAATAAGCGTAAATCCGTAAACCTGTTTCCGTGATCAAGTAGACAAGTGCAATATATTTGATAAAACTCTTGGTAAAGAGGAACAGAGCAACAGTCATCAGGAGTGTCAACAAGTAGCTGAGGTTTCCTGATATACCGTTCAGTGGATGGTTTGTGAAAAAGACAGACCTTGCGCCTCGCACATCTTTTCCATAGCAAAAATAATGATAAGGTTTCACACGGAAAAAGATGCTTGCTGTGACCAAGTCTTCTTTTTCCTCAATAACTTTATGGCATTGTTCACAAATAATCGGCCTGGACATATATATCCCTCGATTCTTGAGTTGTTCAAGTGGTTTTATCCGATTTTTGTCCCGTTCGCAACCGGTTCGTCAATATTTAATAAGACCACATCGTCTTCACCCGGCAAGCCGCCAAGTACTAATACCTCTGACTTGAATCCGGCAATGCGTCGGGGAGGGAAGTTAATGACGGCAATCACTTGTCGACCGACCAGTTTTTCCGGTGTATATCGCTTCGTTATTTGTGCGGAAGATTGTTTGATTCCGACTTCACCAAAATCAATTTGCAATTTAATCGCCGGTTTTCTAGCTTCCGGGAATGGTCCAGCAGAGATTACCGTTCCTACTCGGATATCTAATTTATCAAAGTCCTCAATGGTTGCCATGATTCCTACCTCCTTAGTACTCTAACTTATAAATTACTATAAATTGGCAAATGGTGCAAAGAAAGTCACATATACATTTATGTTTTTAGCAAAAATTGGTTTATTCCACACAAGATTTTTACGGATAAATGGGGATAAAAACTCATTTATTGAAGAAACTTTGAAAAAATAGTAAAATCAAAAAAACAAGATCGAAACTTTTCATCGGCTACCCGTATTCACTTTAAAAATATTCAGTTTCCAAACATATTGGATTTTACTACTTACATTTGTTTTTGAAATAAGATGTATCGCGTCACGTGATTATATTTTTCAGGAGGGATTAATCCAGTGTAACTATTGTCTTTTTCTTTTATCGATAAAAAAGAAAAGGGGTAGTTTTGATGAAAAGCAAATCATTTCGTTATTTATGGTTGGGTCAGCTTTTGGCCAATTTTGGTGATGTGTTTTATATTGTCGGATGTATTTCAATTTTATATGGGTTCACAAGTTCAGCGTTTTATTTGGCGTTATTGCCGTTTTTAAATACAATTGGTCGGTTTATTAGCAGTCTTTTGTCACCGATTCTTTTCAATAAATACCAGTTAAAAACATTGTTAGTCGGTTCACAAACAGTAAAAACGATTTTTTTGTTCGGGCTGTCCTGTTTTGTCAGTTTTCAAAAGGAACAGGGAATTTGGCTGGTGCTTTTCCTTATCTTTCTAATTGCTTTTTTCGATGGGTGGGCATTGCCGGCAACGAATGCCATGCTTCCACGGTTAGTGAAGAAAGAGGAACTTGTTAAAGCCAACAGTTTTGTTGCCGTTATGAATCAAACAACGCAACTGTCAGGTTGGGCATTAGGTAGTATGTTGGTTGCCTTTTTAACAGGGAAAAATGTCATTTGGCTGACGTTTGTATTATTTGTCTTTTCCACTTTCATGATGAAAGGAATTATAGACAATACACCTTTCCAACCTGCTGAAAATAGAGAAAAGAAATCAGAGGCAATGAAGGAAGGTTGGCTGATCATTTGGAATAAGCCGCTGTATCGAATCATTCATGTACAAATTATGTTTGAAGCAATTGCCGGTGTTGTCTGGGTTGCGGCGATTTTATATGTTTTTGTTAAAGAAATTTTCCATGTATCCGAAGCTTGGTGGGGATACATGAATACGATTTATTTTATTGGTTTAATTGTTGGCGGGCTGTTTTGTACGAAAGCTTCACGGTTCATTGAAGGTCGTTTGCGATTGATCCTTATATGCACATCTATTGGGGCAGCGGTTGTAACCTTTTTATTTGGCTTAAACACGTATGTTTGGTTAGCGCTGCTATTGGTTGCGCTAAGTGGCATTATCGATCAAATGAAAGACCTTTCGATGACGATTTATCTACAGAAGGAAGCAACTGTTGACGAGTTGCCAAAAATTTATGGAGCCCAGCAAACAATCATCTCACTATTTTTCGGATTATCAACACTGGTTTTTGGGGCAATTGCTGAATGGAATGTGCAATTTGCTTTTTACTTGGCCGGTGGTTTGTTGGCACTTTCATCAGTATATTTGATATTCTCTAGAAGCCGACTTAATAAAAGATATTTGGATGTCAGTTAATCGAAAGGCCGGGTACTAAAAAAGTCCCCGGCCGTTTTTAATACAGCTAATCATCGAACGCTTTCTTTTAAAAAATAGGTATAACTTCATGAGAGCAATGATTATTAATATAAACATTGAAATATTTAATAAAACTGATTTAATCGAGTAACTTAAAAAGGTTGTATTGATAACGATTGCTCCCCCCATTACACAAGCTAAAGCTACTAGATAAGTAATTTTATTTCTCATTTTTACAAGCCTCCAAACATAGGAAGGTTATTTTATTGAATGATTTTCTGCAATAATTGTATTCTACTGCATACAATCGAAATTTTTTCATTCTTCATTGAAATTCACACCTTTCTCCATCTATAATTATAGTAGAGTTCTAAATTTATCATACATATTTTAATAATTGAGGTAAAACACATGGATACACATTTGTTTCTTTTTGGCGGGGGATCACCGTTTACAGACGGGTTCGCTAGTAAGTTTGCAAAAATTTCATTAACGCTTGGTGGTCCGGTTTCAATTTTATTTATTGACCGGCATACAGACTATCAAGATTATTTGTCTTTAATTACAAAGCCATTACAGGAAAATGGCCTGAACCATTTTCTTTATCTCCCGCTTCCGACAACAACTATTGAGATTGCAAAAGAAAAGATTGAAAAAAGTGCAGGTATCATTATTTTGGGTGGGGATACAAATAAGTATGTAAATAATATAGTAGAAACAAGTCTTGCTGATCCCATACGGAACCGATTTCGCAAAGGTGTACCAGTAGTAGGATTTTCTGCCGGAGCTTTGATCAGTTTGGATCCATGCATTATTTCCCCAAAAGACAATATTGAGCGGGTATTTCAAGTGAGACCGGGTCTTGGGTTGGTAACGGATGTTCAGATTGCGGTTCATTTTAGTGAATGGGATGATAAGGACCACTTACATGAGGTTGCCAAACGATACCCGGACAAAGAAAACTACGGCATTGATGAAAACACAGGACTTTATCTAAAAAACGGACAGGTGGAACGTATGGAAGGGAAAGGGGTTTTCCGTATTATTGGCGGGGAATTGGTGAAGTGTCTTTAAATAAGTTTATAATAATATGATTATGTAAACTAAATAATTTAAAGGATGATACGATGAAACACGCATTAATTATCGGCGGGACAGGTATGCTTGCCGGTGTTACGATATGGTTAAATGAAACTGGATATTTTACAACGGTTTTGGCACGAAATCAGGAGCGATTTAGTCAACTGGTAAAACAATTACCAAGTCGCCATCAATTTATTTCATTGGATTATAAAAATACCGGTGACTTAAAGAATAATCTTTGGGATACCATCAACAATAACGGAAAAATCGATCTCGTTATCGCTTGGATTCATTTAGATGCACCAGAGGCAATACCGACCATTTTATCTGTAATTGCCCAAAATCAAAAAGAAAACTTTCAATTTTTTCATATCAAAGGAAGCAGCTATCGCTTAAATATTGGGAGTAATCCATTCCATTTACCCGAAAATTGTGTATACCATGATGTACAGTTGGGGTTTAAGTTAGAGGGGAATCGCGCGAGATGGTTAACCCATGAGGAAATTTGTGCCGGTGTCATTACCGCAATTCAAACAGGAAAAGACCATACCATTGTCGGCCAACTTGAACCTTGGGAAATGCGACCGTAAAATTTTTTTGAGGTGATGATGATTTGAAAAGCAGAAATTACTGATGCAAAAGCAATTGCAAAGGTGCAAGTGACACATGGAGAACAACCGATCGGAATATTGTACCTGAAGACTATTTAAAGCAAATGTCCGATGATGACAGGGAGGAGATGTGGAAAACGATCCTTTCGAGTGGATCCGCTTATGTCTCACAAAATGAAAACGGGGAAATTATTGGCTTTTCCAGGATTTTAAAAGCTGAAATAATCTAAACAAGGAGATTTTGGTAATGCACGGATTTTCCTTTTTTGATTCACTTTATCAAATATTAGTTATAGGTATCATGATACTTATCATCATTCTCATCATTAATTTCACTTTATATCAAAAGCGAAAAAGAGAAACGTTCGAAAAACAATTGGAATCAATTGAAAAGAAATTGGATATGATGATTGAACGAATGAAAAAGGATTCGTAAAAGGAGGTGCATCTGATTGAATGAAAAACTGGAACAATTGATCATAGACTTTTTACAAGAAAAACTTTCACCTTACTTAGTTGTTCTGTTTGGCTCTACCGTAAAAGGGACATTGCGAAATGATAGCGATCTTGACATTGCTTTTCTTGCCGAGCAAAATCATAACGCTTATGAAATTTTTCTGATTGCACAAGAGTTTGCGTCACACATAAACCGTGATGTTGATTTGGTTGATTTAAATCAAGCAAGTACCGTATTTCAGGCTCAAATCGTCAGTACAGGAAAAGTAATTTACTGTTCAGATGAAACGAAAAGAGCACATTTTTATATGAAAACGTTGAAAATGTATGCAAAATTGAACGAGGAACGTGCACCAATTTTACTTAAAGTGCAGGAAAGCGGGAGAATTTATGGAAAGTGATGTTGTACTGAATAAGATTCATATTATAGAGCGGTGTTTAAATCGAATACATGAAGAATACGCCAATAATCCGGAAAACTTAGTGAATTTTACGAAGCAAGATTCGATTATTTTAAATTTGCAGCGGGCCTGTGAAGCAAGTATTGATCTAGCGATGCATGTGGTTGCAGAGAAAAAACTCGGTCTTCCACAAACGTCACGTGATGCATTTCTTTTACTGGAAACAGAAGGAATTATCCCTGTATCGCTTTCTAAAAGGATGCAACGAATGGTTGGGTTCAGAAATATCGCCGTTCATGATTACCAAGAAATCAATCTAACCATCTTACAAAAAATTATTGAAAACCATCTCGATGACTTTTTGCAATTTACCAAAGCAATCATTGTCATATAGTTGATCATAAAAACATTATGTAAAGTAGATATAAAAAGGAAGGTCGCTATGAAACTCACATCGGACTACCAATATGTTAAAAGCATCTATTTAAATAGAGAAAAAGTATACTCATTTGATACGTTTCCGCTTAACTTGCCGGTCATCCGCAATTTGGGGACACTTCATTTCCACCCGAACGTGACCTATATTGTCGGCGAAAACGGGATGGGAAAGTCGACGTTATTAGAAGGAATCGCCGTTAGTCTCGGATTCAATCCTGAAGGTGGAACGTTAAATTTTCATTTTTCCAGTTACGATTCTCATTCGAATTTACATGAGTTTTTAAGGGTGGCAAAAGGACCATACAAACCCCATGATCATTTTTTCCTCCGTGCCGAAACGTTTTATAACCTAGCTACCAATATCGAGGAAATGGACCGTGAACTGTTGGGGGGAAGGAAGATTGTCGAGTCTTTCGGGGGAAAATCATTGCACGAACAATCTCACGGTGAATCATTTTTTGCAGCGTTCATCCATCGCTTTCAAGGCAACGGTTTATATATTCTGGATGAACCGGAAGCGGCTTTGTCACCACTTAGACAACTTTCCATGCTTACCCGAATTCATGAATTAGTGGAAAGCGGATCCCAATTTATTATTTCGACTCATTCACCAATTATTATGGCGTATCCTGATGCAAAAATCCTTCAATTGACAGAAGAAGGGTTGAATGAAGTTCAGTTGGAGGAAACAGCGCATTATCAGCTCATGAAACAATTTTTTGATGATAAAGGTCGACTCCTCCATCATTTATTAAAATCATAGTTTGAGGAGAAGGATATATGATATGGAAATAAAAGAACTGAAATCAAAGGATGAAATTATAAAAACATTTCCGGTAATGAAACAACTAAGAACCCATTTAGATGAAGAAACGTATCTTGACTTAGTATTTGAAGCAAGGGAGAAGGATCACTACCGACTGTTTGCCCTTTATGATCAGGGTGACATTGTTGCGGTGACTGGTTTTAAGCCAATGATTACCCTCTATTACGGGCGATTTGTTTGGGTTTGTGATTTAGTAACAGATTCCGTCAAACGTTCGATGGGTTACGGAGAAGAATTATTAAATTTTGTTCATGATTGGGCGAGAACGAATGGATATTCATCAGTTGCTCTTTCATCCGGCCTCATGCGATTAAACGCCCACCGATTTTATACCGACAAAATGAACTATGACAAAGTAAGTTTCGTATTCAAGCATAACTTGGATTAGGAGGAATTTCGATGGCAGAAATTATCCAACAAAAATTTGTTCTGAAGAAGGGGGAAACACTTATCGTCCGAACCGCCCTACCTAGTGATGCCAAAAATATCATTCAATACGTTCGAACGATCTTCCGTGAATCCCCTTTTATGTTAACAACCGAGCCAGAATTCACGATGACCGTTGAAAAAGAAAAACAATTTTTACAAGATTGTTTAAAAAGTGAAGGGAAGTTGGCGCTTGTTGCGGAGGTGGACAATAGAATAATCGGATTTCTCAACTTTCAAAACGGCAATAAAAGGAAAATACGCCATACCGGTGAATTCGGTATGTCAGTTGCACAAGAATATCGAAATTTGGGTGTAGGAAGTGCTTTATTAAAAATACTTCTTAATTGGGCCGAAGATAATCCCATTATCGAAAAAGTATATTTGGAAGTATTTGCCAAAAATACCGCTGCAATTGCTTTGTATAAAAAAATTGGCTTTATAGAAGAAGGCTGTAAAGTAAAGGGAGTAAAAATAGACCACCAAACGTATGATGATATCTTATTGATGGCACAATTTGTCGAAAAAGGAACTACATAAAGCGTTCAAATTTTTAATGAAAACGTTAACAAATTATTCACAGACTTTTTTGAAGAGGTATGCTAATATAAAAATATAAAAGAGAAACAAATTATTTTTCAACCTTGCAGGAGGCTCAACCATCCTAGTTAGTTCCGTTGAATATAAACTAGGCGTATTAAATTTCTTAAAGGGAATGAAAGTGGTAATTCCACCGATAATTTTCCTGTTAAAGAATTGAAAAAGATTTGAGTCAGCCGAGCGAAGAAAGCCGATAAAATTTGAAAGATGATCACTTTATGATTCGCTAACAATGGATAATAGGAATAATTCATGAAAAAAAGATAAGTATATTAGCTGGCATATCGATGCAATATATTTATCTGTCGTGAACCTTTATCAAAATTAGGAATCCGCTAAAGTATGAATCATCAAATTTGGAAGGCTGGACAATCAATTGGTTAAACTCTATTCAATCTTTTCAAGACAATGGTATGAATGTCAATTAATTAAAACTATTGGAAATATTAAAATTAAATCTGGAGCTGACGAGAAGCATCCTAAAGGGTACACTTCCAAATGGCAGACCTTAATAGGCTGCAAACGAAAAGTTATATAAAAAGTGTAAACAACCCGATCCGAATCATGTGAAAGTTCACAATTAGTGGCTTTTTACAAATAGGATGTATGGTATGGTTGGGTCTCCTGTAAGGTTGAACTAAGTGGGTCGTGATAATAACCAATATCATGATCCACTTTTTATTATGCTTTTCATCCACTTTTCTAATAAAGGATATTTTTAACCAAAATTATGGGAATAATATATGAAGATTAAAAAATATAGGAGGAAAATAATGCCTAGAAAACCGACTCCAATCAATGAATTAAAAAATAAAAACTTAACTTCAAAAAATGAAACTGAGAAAAATAATGAAAATAACACAGGAGAAGAAAGTGAAGTCGAGAATTTATCGCAAATGCTTGCTTCCGTTCTATCTTATTTATCAGATGAAGAAATTGAGGAAATTGATCTTGAATATTTATTGAATCACACAAAAGGACTACGGGAATGGTGGGAGCACTACCTGGAAAACAATCGAAAACAAATCGAGAAGGAAATTAAACAGTCGTTGAGCAGTTTATCGATGAAAGATCTTGAAAATATTAAAAAAATGATTAGTGAGAAAAATCCGTAAATTAGTCATCCATATGATACCTACACAACAAACAAACGTAATGAAACCTTCATTTATTTTATCGACAAAAAATAGTCCAAACAACCAACCAATGCTGACTGCTAAAAACAAGCTTTCCTTTCATACAACGAACTGCAATCGGTGATGGTTTCTGTTCGATTAAATGATCTGTCCGAGGCCGCTGTAATTACATCTATCGTTTCTTCTTTTGACAAGGTATCGAATAGCGAAGTCCTTTATCGAGCACGAAATAAGGACTTCGTTATGGTTCGTGATTATTTCCTCAAACAAAGAAACTCACCCCAAAAAAATTCATGACTCCTTATGATTTCGTTTTCATCTTATGAAATAGGAATAATATATCACTTATTTCAGCCTAATTACTCATTTTTTCTATCAATTACACTCTTTTTCGACAATTTTATTCTTTCCGGATAGTTCTTTAGTCGAGTTGACTAAATTTGTATTTTTTGTAATTGTAATACTAACTGCTAATTGGCAATTGAAGGAGACTTTATGGCAAAACAATTTTTTATTGATTTCTTGATAAATACTGTCATAATTTCAGTATTCCGTAATAATCATGATGGAGGAACGTTAAAATTAGTTTAAAAAGCAAAAAGTTTCTTTTTATAGTTATGGAAGGGCATTCTTTAGCCGAATTTGAATTAAGATAGCAAGCATTAAAGGAGTCATGCCAACTTAAATTGCATCTTTTGATGATATTGACCCTGTGCAAATGGTTAAATTAATATTCACAAAAGGAAGAAATGAACATATAAATATGAACGATTTCCAAATTTAAAAAATGTTGGTGATTCATTTAACATCTTCAAAATATGGTGTTTACGAAAATAGGTGATGAGATTAGTAAATTATGGTATCATACTAATAGGAGAAGGTTTCTTAATTTCGTAAAATCAGGTAAGTTGCTTTTTTCTCGTGACAGTTTCTACAGGTTGAATGGTCGACTTGACAAATAGAAGTTTCGTAATATACTTGTATAGGGATATTTTACAACATTATTATTTAAGTAATGTTAAAGGTTTGTAGCGTTTTGTAAATTTAAAAACTGGTTCCCTCACAAATTTAAAAATAAATAATTGGGTTCTTTTTTCATGTACAAGCAATGAAATTTGTGTAATAATAATGGACTAGAGGTAGGTGTAATTATGAAAAACTTACTTGGAAAAAATGTTAATTTGTTCAATAAATTTATCGGTTTCTACTTCTTGGCCGTATTGATGCTTTGGATTAAAACATATATTACCCAAATGACACAATTCGACTTAGGTGTGGATGGGGCTTTACAACATTTTTTGTTATTTATTAACCCACTCGGATCTGCAATGTTATTTCTAGGGTTTGCTATGTTTTTTAAAGGTCGGAAAAGGTATACTTTGTTAGTAGTTATTTATACACTATTGAGCATTCTTTTATATGCAAATGTTGTTTATTATCGTTTCTTTAGTGATTTCATTACATTGCCGACAATATTTCAAACACAAAACTTTGGGAATTTAGGTGGTAGTGTTATTGCTTTACTGAGACCATATGATGTTTTATTCTTTGTTGATGTAGTTACGATTATTTATTTACGTGCATCAAAGAGAATTGTAAAGGAAACAACGGAATTCAACAGAAAAAGAGCAATTGCATTAATTTCATTGGCTCTCGGAATATCTTGTTTGAATTTAGGTCTTTCCGAAGCAGACCGCCCGGAATTATTGACTCGTGGTTTTGACCGTAACTATATTGTGAAATATTTAGGAATGTACAATTACACGATTTATGATGCGGTAGAAAGTACAAAAGCTTCTGCACAAAGAGTACTTGCAGACAGTAACGATATTACCGAAGTGATTAACTATACAAAATCAAATTATGCTGAGCCAAATCCGGAATATTTTGGTAAGGCAAAAGGTATGAATGTTCTCTACATCCATTTAGAGTCGTTCCAAAACTTTTTGATCAATTACAAATTGAATGGTGAAGAAGTCACACCGTTCTTAAATTCCTTAGTGAATGATCCAAATACACTATATTTCAATAATTTCTTCCATCAAACGGCACAAGGAAAAACGTCTGATGCTGAATTTATGCTGGAAAACTCAATTTTCGGATTGCCACAAGGATCAGCCTTCATTACAAAGGGAAGAAATATGTACCAAGCTGCTCCTGCAATTTTGAAAGAATATGGTTATACATCTGCTGTGTTTCATGGTAATGGCGGCAGTTTCTGGAACCGGAATGAAATTTATAAATCGTTTGGATTCGATAAATTTTATGATGCAGATTATTACAATTTCAGTTCCGATGAAGATATGGCTGAATATGGTTTAATGGATAAACCTTTCTTTGAACAGTCAATGGATAAATTAAAAACTTTGCCAGAACCGTTTTATGCAAAGTTGATTACTGTATCAAATCATTATCCGTTTGATATGGATCAAGATTTAGCGACAATTGAAAAAGCTTCAACCGGGGACTCAACTGTGGACAATTATTTTCAAACTGCCCGTTATGCAGATGAAGCGATCGCACAATTATTTAATGATCTCAAGGAATCCGGTTTGTATGATAATACAATGATTATTTTGTATGGTGACCATTATGGAATTTCTGATAACCATAATAAAGCCATGTCACAAATCATTGGAACCGAAGTGGATAAAGTGGAAAGTGCAAACCTTCAACGGGTACCGTTATTTATCCATGTACCAGGAATGCAAGGTGGTGTCATGCAAACGTATGGTGGCCAAATCGATTTACTTCCAACAGTGTTACACTTGTTAGGAATTGATACGAAAGATTTTGTGCAATTTGGTACAGATTTATTATCTCCAAATCATAATGAAGTAGTTCCATTTAGAAACGGTGATTTTGTAAGTCCAAGCATTTATTCACTTGATGGAAAATATTATGATGCCACAACTGGTCTTCCACTCGATGACAGTCAAAAACAATTGGCTGACGAATGGAAAGAAGAAGTTGAATATAAATTGTATCTGTCCGATAAGGTGGTTAACGGCGACTTGTTGCGGTTCTATACCCCTGAAGGTTTTAAACCAGTCGATCGAACAAAATTTAATTATAGTAAAGAAAAATCGGATAAATAATAAAAACGATAAAAGAGGTCTGTATTAATTTTCGTACAGACCTCTTTTTTTGCTTATGAAAGGATGTTATAATCTTTTTACCAAGCATGATTTTTTAGCCTCATTTCTTGCATACTTTTACAGAAGTTTTCCTGACTTCTTTTGTTTTACGATTAACAGGTGGAAAGGGTGTTGCACATTGACAATTACTTATTACCATATTCACTACCATGGTCAGGTAGTTTATGAAAATGATTTATACAAACATGTTCATTTTCCGGAAATGTTAATATATTACAGCGGAAATTTTATTCAGTTTAAATCAATGCCATCATTACAAGAGTTTGCTCACGCTGCTGATTATTTACTTGAATTTCATAAGAGAAATGGACAAAACCATGTTCAGTTCTACTTCCCTCCTAATCAGAAACCTGCAAAAGAATTTATTGATTATTTTTTAAAAGAGCAATATATTTATAGTTTTACAGAGCTATATGCAATCCGCCCAAAAGAATTTAAATATAGACTATTAAATCCGGAAGTCATTGTTACTGCGGTCGATGAGAATACATTTCCTTATTATCTTGATTTGCAATTTGGTTTTGATGTAAAATTCGGTGTAGAATTTGCGAAACAAAAGGCAAAGATTCATCAAAGACATTTTGAAGACTCTTCATTCCTGCAATTATTGGCTTATTATAAAGGAGAACCGGTTGGGACAGTTGACTGTATCATTGGTCACCAAACAGTGGAGTTGGATAACTTGCAAGTAATGGAAAGATACCGAAACTTAAGTGTGGGCACTGCTTTACAAAAGTATGTTATGGATCACTTCCCGGATTATTGGGTAATTTTAATCGCAGAAGGGGAAGATACACCGAGAGAAATGTATCAAAAGCAAAATTACCAATATTACGGCTTTCGTTATGAGGCATATAAAGTATTTTATGAAAGTTAAAAGAAGGGGGAGAGGATGAGATGGAATTAGGACTAACAGATAAAATTGCTCTAGTCACCGGGGGAAGTAAAGGAATTGGGCTTGCCACAGCACTCCAACTTGTAAAAGAAGGGGCAAAGGTGGCAATATGTGCGAGAAATTTAGATGGATTGGAAAAAGCACAATCGCTAATAAAAGAACAAACGAATGAGGAAGTATTGATCATAGAGGCAGATGTTAGAAAAGAAGCTGAATGTAAACGGGCCGTGACTACAACAGCAGATTTTTATGGCGGATTAGATATATTGGTAAATAACGCCGGTACAAGTTCAGCAAATCCGTTTGAAACTGTTGAGACAGAACTATGGCAACAAGATTTAGATTTAAAATTGTTTGGTGCGATCCATTGTTCACGCTTTGCTATTCCATATATGCGAAAGAGTGGGCATGGTGCCATTGTTAACGTGACTGCTGCTCTTGCCAAGACTCCAGGTGCGTCATCTTTACCAACAAGTGTCAGCCGTGCAGCGGGCATGGCATTGACAAAAGCAATGAGTAAAGATCTAGGCTCTGATCATATCCGAGTCAACACCGTATGTATCGGCTTAGTTCGGAGCAATCAGATCGAAAAAATTTGGCAAAAACAAAGACCTGATTTAACCTGGGATGAATATTCCAAAGAAACCGGAAAACATATCCCACTGGGACGAATTGGCGAACCGGAAGAAGCAGCGAAAGTAATTACTTTTTTAGTCTCCGATGCAGCTTCCTATGTGACGGGAACTTCTGTTAATATTGACGGCGGCAGTGCAGGGGTACTGTAAGTTTTCAACATATAGTGTAAGTCGAGGACCGGATACAAAGTCGGTCCTCGTTATCTGTTCGGAAACTTGGTATAATCGTAGATAGTTTTAAAAAAGCCAAGAAAAAATAGCTTTCGACTTTCTACAAATTGCTGTTCCAATCTTCACATATAAAACAGTATAGGCTCGATACTCCAAAAATGCACTTCCTTTAACTTTTTCCTCCTAGTTATTGAGCACGGTTATAATGAATTCGTTTTATCATCCTTAAAATCGATTTTTTGCATTTTTTCTAATTCCAGTCTTAGCTTCTCAGTCTCCAGTAAATAATTTTCCTGTTTTAATTTTTCCAACTCAATTTCTTCTTTAACTAATTTTTGTTTAATTGCAGACTGTTTTCGGAGATGTGATGTTACGATAGCGATAATTGGTATTGAAAAAACCATAATAATTGCAATGATATCTTCCATTTCAAGCTCCTCCTATGTATTTCCTTTCTTTTTATTTTACATGAATGATAAGGATAGAGAAATAGTGATTAGAAAGATTTTGACACATAATGGTTGTGCGATAAAGGTCGCTCCGTACGTCCCATTGCTGACATTTTAGGACATAGTAAATGATAATGGCTTCTAAATAGAAGTGGGAAATTGAATTGTTCCTAATCATAATCTGAATCGATTTTTCATAAAATGGACAAGAAGGGGAAACGGGGGGATTCATGTGGCATATCAGATAAAAAAGGGAAAGAACATATGGTAAAACAAATCATTATTTACATATTGTTATTCTTCGGAGCAGTAATTCAAGGCTTGGCAATGTCTTTATTTTTATTTCCCCATAATATTCCTTCTGGCGGCGGTGCTGGATTAGCGATTCTGCTTAATCATTTTTTTCATTTACCTTTAGGATTTGCTTTATGGATTGCAAATGCTGTTTTTTTAATTTTTGCCCTGAATTATTTCGGTTTTACTTGGACTATTAAGACGATTTTATCGGTGGCAACAACTTCATTAACAGTCAGTTATATGACCGAAAATGTGTTTTTGACACATATACATATCGGCCTTGATCTGTTGTTGGGAAGTATTTTTTACGGAATTGGTGTCGGAACTTTGATTCGGGTTGGTTCATCGAGCGGAGGCATGGTCATTCCGTCGTTAATGATTGCGAGAATTAGAAACTGGAATCCAGGGGTGGTCATGTTTTGGATTAATTTGTGTATTTTTCTCCTTACTTCTGTTGTCATTGATTATAAAATCATTCTATTTGCTATTATTTGTCAGTTTCTTTCAACACGGGTGATTGATTATATTTATGTATTGGAAGTCCCTAAAATTCCTTCTTTATCCTTGTCATGGAGAAGAAAATAAAGGAAACTTGGACGTCCTGACCAGTGTGTGTTTCATGACGACATGTTTCCTTTATTTCATCTTAACGGCAATCAAGAGATTCAACAAAGAAGATAGTTGGACGGGCTGCCCGTATATATCCAATTGGTTTTAACTAACGATAATCGTGTTCTTCGTTCTTGTCCTTGGACATAGATTGGTTTCGTCATCTTATTTTATTAAGCATTATAAAGTAATACCGATTGATACAGGGTGTTAATTCACATGTAGTCCGCATTCGGTTTTTGCCATGCCGGACCATCTACCTGTACGAAAGTCTTCATTTTCTTTGATCGGTCTCGTACACGGGGCACAACCAATGCTCGGATAGCCTTGGTCATGGAGTGGATTATATGGAAGGTTATTTAATTCAATGTATGTCATGATTTCATCCCAAGTCCAGTGAATGAGCGGGCAAATTTTTATTTTTTTAAATTTGTGGTCTAGATTAATATATTGTGTATTTTTTCTTAATGGGGATTGTTCGCGTCGAAGTCCGGAAATCCAGGCAACTAAATCTTTTAAAGCCTCTTCAAGCGGAGCAATTTTTCGCAAATAACAACAAAGGTTTGGTTCCCGCGTCCATAGTTCGTCACCATACCGATCTTTTTGTTCAAGAGGCGTTAACTTCGGTCGAACCATTTTCACTTGCAATGAAGGATAACGCTTTTTTACTTCTTCAATTAAATCATATGTTTCTTGAAAATGTAAATCTGTGTCCAAAAAAATGATCTTGGCATCTTTTTTAATTTTGCTGATTAAATCAATCAATACAATTCCTTCAGCACCGAAACTGCAGGCATAAATAATTTTGTCATTATACTGGGAATATGCCCACTTTAATATTCCAAAATAATCTCTTTCTTCATCCATGATGGCCGTTGCTTCATCTTCATCCCAATTTTCATATGTCAAAAAATGATTCAATCTAACATTCTCCTTTGCCATTTACTAATATTTGGATTAACATATTATTTTCTACAGTTAACCTGTTCATTTGCTTGAGGTTGCCAAATTGAACATAGGAAAGCATTGCCCTAATCCAGGAACCGTGTCCAAACACGAATACATGATGATACTTATTATATTTTTCTAAAAAAAGTTTAATTCTTTCTTCCAAGTCTTCAATATTCGTTCTTAAAATTGATTTTTGCGGATCAGCCAACCAGTTTTCACCATCTTGGCGAAATAAGGTAGCTTTTGTTTTTCCCTCGAATGGGCCGAAATCGAGTTCATCTAGTAGTCCGTCGATTTCCGGTTGGATGCCATATAAGGCTGCTGTCTGTTGGGTTCGTTGTAATGTACTTGCTAAGGCAATATCGAAGGACGGCTGTTTTTTTAACTTTTCCAAATTCCTTTGAATGGAAGTTATCGTTTCTTCAGTGACCGGTAAAAGAGGGATATCTCTTTTCCCTTGTAGTAATTGTTTTTTATTCCATTCGGTTGGCAAGTGACGGACTAAAGATAAAAGCATCCTATCCCTCCATAAAAAATGATTCACTGCGAAGACCGCATCGTTCAGCTTCGAGAGCAAGTACATCGGTAAGTTTTATATTCCCTAAATTGACATTCGCACCGAATTCGTTAATAAAAAACATATGGTGTCTCAGTGTCGGTGCTTCGAAAATAATTTTATTGACATCAATGTCTTTTATTAGTTCATGAATTAAATTGGATTTGATCTCACCATTTTTTTCATAAATACCGGATGTCCCGGAATCTCTACCTTCTGTAATACAGTAGGTACTTCCGGCTTCAAGTAATAACTTTATTTCCTGTTTCCAATCATCAACAGGCATATCGAATGAATTATCTTTTGAGCCAACCTCAGCCAAGCAATGAAAATCATTTTTTAACATCGAAATTAATTGCAATCGTTCTTCAAGAGGTATATCTAAAGTCCCTGTCGATATTTCGATCCATTCTATTTCAAATTCGTTTAAAGTCTGAACGTATTCTTTCAGTTTATTCTGATGATAGCATTTTTCAAAAAATGTCCCACCGAAGAACGGTTTGACATGATAAGCTTTGTACAAATTTATTTTCTCTTGTAAGCGGGGCGTTACATAGGCCGTACCGATCCCGATTTTAGCAAAATCAATATATGGACTATAATCCTCAAGAATCGATTGTAATACGCCAAGTGGAATCCCCAAATCAATGACGGAAGTAATTCCGCATACACGATTACCCGTCGTTCTCTTCGGAAGAGATAGAAAATTCATATTTTGACACCTCACTTTTCTAAAGATAATTTATTCAAATTTTAGGCGAATGTTTACACATTGGGTGATTTTCTCAAAAATTGGGCAGAGTTATAATGAATCTCTGCTGTATAAATTGGGGGGAAACTTCGAACAATATGTTTGCATTAACTTTAGTGTCAGGAGGAGTATCCTTGTCAAAGCAAAAACATAAGGGATTAACGATAACAGCCATTGGATCGATTCCTTTAATTCTTGTCTTAGGAAATTCAATGTTAATTCCGATCTTGCCGAAAATGAAATCTGAACTCGATATTAGCCAATTTCAAACAAGTTTAGTTATTACTGCCTTTTCTATTTCAGCAGCGATCATGATTCCGATTTTAGGTTATTTATCGGACCGTTTTTCCAGAAAAGCTGTTGTTATCCCGTCGTTAACATTATACGGGTTAGGAGGCTTACTGGCGGGTGCAGCATCTGCATGGTTTGATAGCGCCTATACATGGGTGCTCGCAGGAAGAATCATGCAAGGGATTGGTGCAGCCGGGACAACTTCCATGGCAATGGCTTTGGCGGGAGATTTATTTAAAGGCGGGGAACAAAGTAAAGTTTTAGGACTTGTTGAAGCTTCAAACGGGTTTGGAAAAGTAATTAGTCCGATTATCGGTTCTTTACTCGCCTTAATCGTTTGGTATGCGGCCTTTTTTGCATTTCCCCTTTTTTGTCTGATCTCGATCTTATTAACCATCTTTTTTATTAAGGAAAAGAAAAAAAAGGCTGAACCTCCACCAGTTGGTCAGTATGTAAAAGGATTGGTTTCAGTTTTTAAATCAGAAGGAAGGTGGTTGTCTGTTGCCTATTTAACCGGGGCGACATGTCTATTTACTTTATTCGGTATCCTTTTTTACATATCTGATGTGTTGGAGAAGGATTACAAAATTGATGGTGTTTTAAAGGGCGGGATTTTGGCAGTTCCTCTTTTGTTCATGACAACAACTTCCTATATTACCGGAACCAAAATAGGAAAGAACATGAAACTCATGAAAAAACTTATTGTAATTGGACTTTTACTCATGACAATTTCATTTGCATCGCTTGTATTTTTTAAACAATTGATTCCGTTTTTTGCGGTTTTAGTTGTGAGTAGTGTCGGGACAGGCTTGGCTCTTCCTTGTATTAACAGTTTTATCACCGGCAGTGTCTCTACCGAAAAACGCGGGTTTGTCACGTCCATTTATGGCTCCGTTCGATTTTTAGGTGTTGCCATAGGTCCGCCGATCTATAGTACATTAATGGATTGGTCAAGGGCCGGTATGTTTTTGACCACTGCAGGATTAACACTGTTTGTTTGTCTGCTAAGTCTATTCTTTATTAAGGTCGGCAAGAAAGAGGAAGGACAAAATAAAAATAAAGCAAATGAAGATAGTTTGTTTGAAAAATTGCAATATACGTAAAAGGAGAAGATCATATTGGAAATTTATTTTTCACCTGAAGTTATTACACCTCAATTTCAAATTTTAAATGTGGTAAATGGACAAGAGAAAGCACTTGGCAATGTGGCATTACTGTTTGATGAAAAAAAACTTTATGTATACGGGATATTGGAAGAAGAAGGGGTAAGCGAGAACTTTAAGGATATTGTTTATCCGTACGTAAAAGGGCTGGCTAAGGCAAAACCGGATTTAGAAGTGTATTCTTGTCTTTATGTCGGTTGCGAAAAAATCAGCTTAAATGATGCAGAAAATGAAAAAGAAGAAGAGAAAAAATAATGAATGTAATCCCCGGCAGAAAAGTTTTCTCTGACTTGAGGAAAAGCAAAACCTAAGGATGTGCCAAATATTGCTCCCTGTCAAGTAGGCAGTAAAGAAAATTAGGCGACAGCAGAACCGTATTTGTCGAAAAATCTAATACTTGACAGGAAGCATATCACAGCATACTTAGGTTTCAAACTATTTCCATTATTGATGAGCCAGAAACAATGATAGTGAATCAAGGGATGGATCTAAATAAGAAAATCAAGGACGAAGCATTAGATGAGTCCCTCTCTTATTGCTTTTGCAACAGCTTCCGTCCTGTTTTTTACATTCATTTTTTGCATGATGGCGGATACATAATCTCTTACTGTGTACTCACTTAAATGCATTTCAATGGCCGCCTCAAATGTTGACGCCCCCTCAGCTAATAACTTCAGCACTTCTAATTCTCGAGGTGAAAAATGCCATTTTTTCCCTGATTTCCTTTCCTTATCGTATTTAGCCAAAATTTCACCGGCACTTTGCCCAAACTTGATAAGGGCCAAAAAAGTATCTTTATCGATTTTGAAATACTGCCATGGACCTTGATCGAGTATAGCAGCCCCTAATAGTTTATTACTTGATGATAAATAAACCGGGACAACCACAACAGATTTTAATTCGAATTGATTGATATATTGTTCGGGAAAAATACCTTTTGCATCCCGAATGTAAAGCGGTTGGATATATTTAAGTCTCCGCCCAAAATTCTCTAAAATTTTTAACTGCTTATGAACTAATGGAAGATTTTGCACATTTTCGGTAATATTTCTAATTGCCTCTTTATCTATATGATGTCCGTACAGACCAAGACCTGTTTGTTCGTTTTTATTATAGGAGAAGAGTGCACTGCGTTCGAACGGAAGAAATTCCACAAAACCGCTGGCAATATTTTGTAGGGCATCGGTATAGGTTTGCGAACCCATCACCTTCTCATTAAACATAATCACCGAGTCTTTCCATTGCTGGGATTGTTTCGCTATTAGTAAACTTTTTTGACTATCGTTATACATTTTTAGGGTGAAAGTAAGAAAAGGAATCACTTTTGAAATGTCTTCTCTCGGTAAAAAAACGATCAAGGTAACATGATCATACGGTATTGGGACTGCCGACAGATTGTTTTTATTTCCTGTAATATAATTATATAAAATTTCTGTTAAATCATAAATTGTATCCGCTTCCAATTTTTCGGCTGGTAAAGATAAAGATGACGGATTTTTTGTATAGACCTGAGTCGCAACAAAACAATTATTTATGTTTTCAGCTACAATGATCGAATCAATCGGTAATTGGTGGGAAGCAACAAGATGATTAATAAAATCTTTTAAACTTGAGTTTTTTTGGTAGGGAAACAAGAAAACTTCTTCACTAATCTTTGTAAAAACATAATGTATTGAAAAATGATCATGATGCGTCTTTTTTGCGTTTTCTTGAAGGACTTTATGGACAACATTTTCCAGTATTAATAGTATGAATGGATTTGTGTTCATTTTTGAAGGCAGGTTCGAAATAAAATGATTTAACGGAAATTCAGCACGAATCAGATGTTCAGTCAAAAAACGGAAGGTGTCTTCCATAGCTTCTGCGATATTTTTATTATTGCGTTTATATTGCTGAATAACCCAGTGCAATTCTTTCTGTATGTCTTCATAATTATCCTTTATTACAGTTAAACCTCTTTGAAATAGTGTATTCATTTGGTCGTTTAACGTCATAAACATAACAAAACCTCCCTCCAAGGATTGATATTTTTAACATAAAGGAAAAGAATATATGTTTGAATTCATGCATGATGACTGGATGTAAAATCGTTAATTACATTTTAGCAAACCTTTATTAATTTGCAATTAAAGGAAATATTCAATTAATAAAAATATGAAAATGTCAGAAAGCGAAACAACACTAGAAAATGTCATTCTGTCTGTATTTACTTTCACAATCCATTTTGACTATATTTTCCTTACAATGAATTATATTTTATTAATGAAAAAGAATGCATGAAATTTCATATTTATGGTTGAAATTCGTGCGCTCTGGACCAATGTTATTTTTCCGTTCACTGTAATTTGAGTGATGTGTAGATTTTGCACATCCAATTCCCCTAAATTTGTCGGGTAGTTTTTTATCATCTTACCAGTTAAAATAATAGAAAAATTAAAATATTTTATATACCAACCTATAGGAAAGGAGGTTTACCTATCGTTAAACGAATCATTTGTTTTTCGTCCAATAGTATAGGAATTTCATATTAGTAAAAGGGTGGTGAAAGAAAATGAAAATGACAAACAAAATTATCCAAGCTTTTATTTTTATGTTTTTATTAGGATTATTTCTCCAAAATTTCTATGGAAAGGAAATTCATGCGGCTGAACCTGCTGCCCAACAACACAGCGGCGGTTTTGTTGTCTCGTCGGATAAAGTTGAAGGGACCATCGATTTACTTGGAGCCTTATTTGGAAACGTTAACATACCGGATGGGCAAATTGAAGGTTTAAAAATTACGAAAACATTAAACACCGGTGGATTTGGAAATTTGAAACTGAACATCGAATCGCCCGGACCAATACCTGTTAAAAATCTAAAAGCAAAAACCATTGACGGAAAAATGCCTGAGTTTTCCGGATTATGTAAACCAAGTAAGCTCCTTTGGATTTGTTTGGAAAATGTCCAAATGACGTTAGTTTCTCAGTCTGTTCAAAATATTTCTATTCCGAATATGAAAGTAAATAGTTGTTTTGAAAGTGAATGTCCAAATTTAAAAAGAATGATGTTACAAGGGACGGATCAACAGGAACGACAACAAAAATTGGCAGAATTAAAAAGTTTAATTGAAGCAAATCCGGATAGTAAGGCGAAGATCGAAGCATTCTTACCGGAAGCCTATAAAATTGAGGACATTAAAGGAACCGATGATTTATTTGATTATCTTATCAAATTATTAAAAGGTGAACTGAATCATCCCGCACAGGAAGAGAGCAATCAGGATGAAAGCGTTCATGAGAATCCGGCAGAAAATCAAAATACTACAGAAAACGTTGAAAATCATGCACCTGAAGAACAAAACAATAATGAACCAGTTACACCGGAGCAAGAAGAAACCCCAAATGACAGCCAGCCGGAAAACCCAAACAACGAGCCAAATAATACCAATAACGGAAATACCGAAAAGAACAATTCATTAATCGAACCGGTAACCATGCGGTCGAATCAAAAGAAGCAATTTTTAATCTATTATCCTACTTACCGGTAACATCTGGATTACAGAGTAACGTATAATTTTCGGAAAAACCAAATTGGCCGTTTCTTAACACGACTAAGTACGGAATATGTTTTAAACAGAAAAAACTATAATATGTAGACAACACAAAATTTTGTGAAATCAAATAAGGAGTGGATTCAGATGGCAGAAGTAAAAGAACTCATTCAAAAATTGGAAACAGCGGTAAAAGCTGACCCGAATTTCTTGGGAGGAAGAGATGCTGTTTATCAATTTCAATTTCATGATGACAATTCCGTCTATCAACTAATTATCCATGGGGCAGATGGCAAAATAGTTGAAGGAGAGCAAGAAGCAGCTAATTGCACCATGATTTTTCTAAAAGAAGACTTTGAAAAGGCAACAGAAGGAAAATTAAATGGAACCGAAGCATTTATGAACGGAAGGTTAAAAATTAAAGGGGATAAAGGGCTGGCCTTAAAATTACAAACTTATTTATCCTCATTAAAAACAGCAAAATAAAGAAAACTCGGCGATTGTCGAGCCTTTAGGCGAGAACAGAGCCGCAAGAGCATTTATGCGTTAGGAAAGTAGAAATTGAAAAATTTATACTTTCCTGGCTAAAAAAGCAGATGAACGAAACGAGGAGGAACGTGCAGGTGATTTCATTTCGCCCGACAGAAGAAGAGACAGCCTTTATTGAAGTTGCTAAAGACCTGGCAATAAATAAAATCAGGCCACTGATTAAAGAAGTTGATCAAAACAGTGAAGGTTTACAAGAAACATTATCTCAAATGAGTGAGCTCGGATTTTTAGATATGGAATTACCGGAAAGTTGGCATGGATTAAAACTGCCACTCATTTCCCAAGTGCAAATATTAAAAGCGCTTAGTTACGGGGACTTAGATTTTATCCAAAGCCTACCCGGAGCAGGGGATGCAGCTTCTCTAATTCGCTTATTACCGGAAACAGAAGAAATGCAAACTTTTAGAGAAAAATATTTATCCGCTGAAAATAAAACGATCGCCTATACGGAAGCTGTTGATCAGGAAACGGATTGGGGCAGTACCATACAATTAGAAAATGATGGTGATGGATATATTCTGAGTGGTCGTACTCTCCCAACCAGATTAGCCATGCAAGCTCATTTTATTGTCATAAGTACGACAGATTCTTTCGGAAGGAAAGTGGTCTTTTATCTCGATCATGGTGACTGGGAGAAGGAAGAAAATAATCAGTTTGGTTTAGTTTCTTCCGGAATTGCATCCCTTCAATTTCATCGGGAGAAAATTGCGAAGAGTCAAGTACTCAGTATTGGTGACCAAGCGGAAAAGGTGATAACTCAAGCACGGGGTAGAATCCAAATTCTTCAGGCAGCAAAAGAAGTCGGTTTGGCGGAAGCAGCTCTCGATTATGCAACTGAATATACAGCCGGAAGATATGCCTTTGGTCAGGAAATAGCGAAATTTCAAGGGGTATCATTTCGGATCGCGAAAATGGCGATTGAGGGAAAAGCAGCCAATAATCTTGTTCTGGAAGCGGCAGTCAATGCCGATAGAAAATCAACGAACGATAGCTTGGCTTTAAGAGGGTTACAACGTGCCCATCGCGCCGTCTGTTTTGCGACTGACTCTGCCGTTCAATTGTTAGGCGGGCACGGATTTATCAGGGAATACCCGGTAGAAAAGTGGATGCGAGATGCCCAAGCACAGGTCATGTTATACGGTAAAGAAAAAGACCTGCTACTGCAATATGGAAAACGACTGGTCGAAGAGGAAAAGGATGTGGCCCGATTATGATTTCCTTTGAATTATCTGAACAACAAAAACAAATGAAAGAGTTGACCCATTATTTAGCTGAATATGAAATTCGACCCATTGCCTTGGAAGCCGAACGGTTGAAAAAAGTACCGGAAGAATTTTTAAATCAAATGAATCAAATGGGGATTCATTTAAACACGGCATCTTTTAAAGGGGATAAAGCAAAAAACGGGCGACCGAAAAAGGAAAATGAAGCAAACCGAATGGGTGTTATTGCAATGGAAGAATTGGCTTGGGGAGATGCCGCCATTACTTTATCTTTGCCCGGACCGGGACTTGGAGGACCTCCTATCATGACGAGCGGTACTCCCGAGCAACAAGAGCGGTTTTTAACGATTTTTACAGCAGATCAGCCGAGATGGGGGGCATATGCATTAACAGAACCCGATGCGGGCTCGGATGCATCAGGAATCCGAACCTCAGCCCGAAAGGTAGATAGAGGTTATATTTTAAATGGTCAAAAAATCTTCATTACAAATGGAGCCAGAGCATCATGGGTGGTTGTTTTTGCCACGGTTGATCCGTCTCTCGGCAGAGCGGGACATCGGGCATTTGTTGTTGAAAAAGGAATGGAAGGTTTTTCCAGTCCGAAAATAGCAGATAAAATGGGGCTTCGTGCCAATGAAACAGCTGAATTAGTTTTTGAAGATTGCTTCGTTCCCCAAGAAAATCTCTTGGGTGGAGAAAAACTTTATGAACAAAGGGCTTCAAAAGCTTCCGGATTTCAAGTAGCCATGAAAACGTTCGACAGCACCCGGCCCATTGTAGCAGCTATGGCGATTGGTATAGCACGAGCAGCATATGAATACACATTGGACATAGTAAAAAAGGAATTTCCAAAACATGGCCGTTTATATCAAATTAGTTTGGAAATGCTTGCCGAGGCAGAGCAGGACATTGCAGCTGCAAGATTGCTAACTTGGGAAGCTGCCTGGAAAGCAGATATCGGAATAGAAAATGCGAAAGAAGCCGCAATGTGTAAAGCACTTGCCGGTCAAATGGCTCTTGTCGTTTGTAAAAAATGTTTAGACTTGCTTGGACCGGTTGGATTAACCGGTCACTTGGTGGAAAAATGGTATAGAGATGTAAAAGTATTTGATATTTTCGAAGGGACAAATGAAATTCAGCATTTGGTTGTTGCTCGCCGACAATATGCCCCGTATAACATTCGAGTCTGATTTAATGTGTATGAAACACGTTTTATACAATTGAATGGAAACGTTTTTATCAGGGAAAAGCAGGCAATTTGAATAGATTGTATTAAAAACGAGTATTCATACACATCACATTTACGGATTGGAGGTGTGAACATGGAATTTGCAACGATTAACATTCATAAGCGAGACAAAGGTGTAGCTTGGCTAATGATAAACAATCCTCCTGTAAATGCGATTAATGATACGTTAATGGATGACCTCGAAAAAGCTGCCGATGTATTAGAAAACGATCCGGATGTGCGTGTCATTGTTATCGCAAGCCAACATCCAAAGATTTTTTTAGCAGGGGCAGATTTAAAAGCGATGATTACCAATTCAGCCGATTATGCAGGAGAAGAAAACGGTATTGAAAAAGGGAGTATGCGCATGCAAAACTGTTTTCACCGCTTCTCCACACTTGAAAAACCAGTAATTGCAGCCATTAACGGCCATGCTTTAGGAGGTGGCTGCGAGTTGGCAATGGCATGTGACTTTCGAATCATGGGCAAAGGGCGAATCGGTCTTACGGAGGTATCCCTTGGAATTTTACCCGGTGCAGGCGGAACACAAAGATTGACAAGACTCGTTGGAAGAGCAAAAGCGCTTGAACTGATTTTTACTGCCAAACAATTGGAAGCAAAGGAAGCGAAAGAAATTGGTCTTATTCATCAGGCGGTAAATCCGGAACATTTCGAACAGGAAGTGACGGAATTTGCGGAACTGTTGGCTCAAGGCGCTGTGAAAGCAATGGGTTTAGCAAAACGGGCGGTCAATGCCGCTGATTTGCCGATCGAAAAAGGATTACAAATTGAAGCAAAAGCGTTTGCTGAAACATTTTTAACGGATGAACCGGCAATCGGTTTAACGGCCTTTTTTAATAAAGAAAAAGCAATATTTATTTGAAAGGTAAAGTGAGGTAAGAGTCATGTCCAGTTGGGATGAATTTTTAAAAGGAAAAACCGCGATTATAACGGGAGCTTCACGTGGAATTGGCAGAGCAACAGCACTTGCCTTGGCAGAAGCCGGTGCCGATATCGTCATTACCGATATTTTACTGGAATCAGATGACAGTAATGAACAAGTGGCGGAAAAGTATGGTCCGATCGCTCAAATTATGCAGAGCACAAATGTCATTTATTCAGAAAAAACCACGATGGAAATTCGGGAAATGGGTCGGAAAGCGATGGCGATCAAAATGGATGTTACTGATCGAGAACAGATAAAAAATGTCTTTGCTCACGTAAAAGAGGAATTTGGCAAAATTGATATTTTAGTTAATAATGCCGGAACATTAGATCATGTTTCACAAATTACGGACCAAAATGATGATTTTTGGCAACGAGATTTAAATGTCAACTTAACCGGAACATATAATTGTACCAAAGCAGTCTGGCCATATATGAAAGAGCAACAATACGGAAAAATCATTAATTTATCTTCTGTTGCGGGGACCTTGGGTGGTTTTGGTCAGGCAAGCTATTCAGCAACAAAGGGTGGTATCTTAAGTTTTACAAAAAGTATGGCGTTAGAAGGGGCAAGGCACGGTATTAATGTGAACGCCATTGTTCCGGGAGTAATCGAATCGGAAGCTTTTCGGATGGGGAATCCGAACATGAATGAAAGAATGATTAAACGGACCGCTTTTAGAAGACCCGGGCAACCGGAAGATATTGCCAATGCCATTACCTTCTTAGTTTCAGATAAAGCAAAATATATAACCGGTATTGGACTAAATGTTTCCGGCGGTATCGAATTATTTACTTTCTAGAATGATAGGTTTACAGATTTTTCGAAAAGGGAGGGAGAGGATTGCGAGAGGCTGTAATTGTTGACGCAATACGGACACCGATTGGAAGAAAGAAAGGAATGTTTAGCCAAGTTCATCCGGTAGATTTATTGGTACCAGTTTTAAAGTCATTAGTAGAGCGGAACCAATTGGACCCATCAGAAATAGATGATGTCATTTGCGGTTGTGTAACGATGACGGATGAACAAGGAGGCAATATCGGCCGAATGAGCGTTTTGGCAGCCGGTTTGCCGGTAGAAATTCCTGCCTTTTCCTTAAACCGGATGTGCGGTTCCAGCCAACAAGCAATTCATAATGCATCACAAGCGATTTTGGCTAATGATGACGATATTGTGATTGCTTGTGGCGTTGAAAATATGTCGAGAGTACCAATGGCCAGCGATATCGGAAATTTCAGCGAACAGCTGTTAGATAAGCATCAAGTAATACCCCAAGGGATGTCGGCAGAACTGATTGCCGAGCATTGGCAATTATCAAGACAAGAACTGGATGAATTTGCATATGAAAGTCACCAAAAGGCAATTGAAGCGACAGATAAGGGCTTATTTTCCAGAGAAATTTTACCCTTTCGAGAAAACGGTCAGGAAATAAAAACAGATGAAGGGATTCGCAGGGATACCAATTTACAAAAATTATCCGAGCTAACTCCTTCTTTCAATCCGTCATCCGGTGTAATAACGGCGGGGAACTCAAGCCAAATCAGTGACGGAGCGGCAGGCGTATTAATGATGTCATACGAAAAAGCCAAACAACTCGGTCTAAAGCCTCGAGCAAAGATTATTGCCCGATCCGTTGTCGGGATTGATCCGGTCATGATGTTAACCGGAGTCATCCCGGCTACTGAAAAAGTTTTAAAGAAAGCCGGACTTACATTAGACCAAATGGATGTCATCGAAATTAATGAGGCCTTCGCTTCGGTCGTTAAAGCGTGGGCGAAGGAATTAAAGCCGGACATGAAAAAAGTAAATCCAAGAGGTGGGGCGATTGCGCTCGGTCATCCGTTAGGTGCAAGTGGTGCACGAATAATGACTACTTTGCTTCATACTTTGGAAGATATGGATGGAAAATACGGTCTGCAAGTTATGTGTATCGGCTTTGGCATGGCCACTGCCACAATTATCGAAAAAATGGAATGAAAATAACAAAATTGGAGGGATTTAAAATGAATTTTACCAAACCAAGTTCCATTGAAGTGTTTGAAATGATTGATGCGGCATTAAAACATGATCCGAGTATAACAAAAGGAAAAGAAGGTGTGTATCAATTTACCTTACAAGGAGAAGACGGCGGTACTTATCAAATTATCATTGATGAAAAGGGAGGCAGAGCCGTAAGCGGGGAGGAATTGAAACCAACTTGTATACTTGTGATAAATACGGAAGATTTCAAAGATATGATTGCAAAAAAATTGAATCCGACCGTTGCCTTTATGAGCGGAAAACTAAAAATCAAAGGGAATATGGGGCTTGCACTGAAACTACAAACCTTGCTTAACGCAGTAAATTTCTAGCTTATAGAAGAAATTGATTTTGGAAATTGACAATCGGAACGGCTCATTACATGAAAGGGCCGTTTCTTAATAAAGTGAAACTCCATTAGTGGGGTTTTCTTCATCCTCCACTGACGGTTAGATGAACCAATCGGGCCTTTCGGGTACTTATTTTCTTCCTTTACATCTTTCTCTTAAACCATAACAGGAAGATTTAGTAACTGTTTGTGCCGGCTAAATTTGACAAATTTTTCAAGGAGGTATTTGTATGGTTCATGAGAGTTTTCAAACTGTTGACAGCCAATTGAATTGGGAATCACCGATGTATAAATTGTGGGAAAAAGCGAAGAAAAACGGGAAATGGGACCCGGCCGAAATTGATTTTACACAGGATAAAATTGATTATGAAAATATGACCGATGATGAAAGAATAACGATTTTACCGCTGGTTGCCTCATTTGCCGGCGGTGAAGAAGCTGTCACATTAGATATCTTGCCAATGGTACAGCTGATGGCAAGGCAAGGAAGATTGGAAGATACAATGTTTTTGTCGACTTTCATGTTTGATGAAGCGAAACATACGGAATTATTTTCCAGATGGCAAAAAGAAATTGGGATTCAAAATATTGATCTTACCTCTTTCCATGGCGACAGTTATAAGCGAATTTTTTATGAAGAATTACCGGAAAAAATGGAACGACTCAATACCGATGATTCACCGGAAGCTATCATTAAGGCTGCAACCGTTTACAATATGATTGTTGAAGGGATTTTGGCAGAAACCGGTTATTACTCTTTTCGCCAAATATTTAAAAAAGCAGGGATGTTACCGGGCATTTTACAAGGGATTGATTATTTGAACCAGGATGAAGGTCGGCATCTTCGTTTCGGAATTTATACTATCCAAAGACATGTCGCCGGGAATGAGAAAAACTATAAAATTTTCATTGATTATATGGATGAATTATGGCCGGATGCATACGGTGTCATTGAATACTTAACAACATTATATGATATCCAAGTTGCCCAAGATTGGGTACGAACAAGATTTGATTTTGATTCAAATATCATGAGGGAATATGCAAAAAGGCAGTTTGAAATTCGGAAAAACCAGGTTGATCGGGCGCGTAAATATGCTGATGCAGTTCAATTAGATCAAGAATGGACGACAGAAGTTTAAATTTATTTGTTTCTTGAAAGGGGGAATCGGATGAAACCGGAAAATCTTGTGGAAATGTTGGATCGAACCATTGACAAATATCCTAATAAGACCGCCTTTATTTGGAAAGAAGATGGGATTTACCAAAAAATGACCTATCGTACCTTTTGGCAAAAAATTATCCATGTTGCATCGGGTCTTCATCATTTAGGTATCCAAGAGCAAGATAAAGTAGCCATTATTTCGAACAGTAATCCGATGTGGGGAATCACAGACTTTGCCTTGGCAAGTTTAAATGCAGTGAGTGTACCGATTTATCCGACTTTGCCGACTCACCAAGTTCGTTATATTCTTGAAAATGCGGATGTGCGTGCGGTTGTCGTTGAAAATGAAATACAAAGAAAGAAAATTATTGATAGTCGGGTAGATACGATTGATTATATTATCACCATGTACCCGAATGATGATTATAGATCAACGGATAATGAAATCAGTTTTGCTCAATTAGAAGAAATTGGGAAAAGGAATTCTTTAAATGATTGGGAGGAAAGATGGCGCAATATTGATCGTGATCAGTTGGTGACAATTATTCATACATCCGGTACAAGCGGAAAACCAAACGGTGTCATGCTTACTCATGGTAATTTTTTGGCGAATATTGAGACCGTTCAGTTTTGGTTAATTGAAATTACACCGGATGATCTAGCACTTTCCTACCTACCTCTTTCTCATGTTTTTGAAAGAATGGCAGGACATTATACTTTGCTTTCCGTCGGGGCAACAATTGCTTATGCAGAGAGTATTGATACTTTGCCGGAAAATTTAAAGGAAATTCAACCTACCGTCATGACCAGTGTTCCCCGTTTTTTTGAGAAAGTGTATGCAAGGGTAATGGAAGAAATCGAACAAGGTAGTGCCATTAAGAAAAAAGTGTTCAATTGGGCAGTGAATGTGGGAATAGAAAGGTATGAACTTTATCTAAAAGCTCGTGTCGATGAATTGATTTTAGGCGATACCATGCCAAAGTCGTTAAAAAGAAAATGGAAAATTGCCGATCGTTTAGTTTTTCAAAAGGTGAAAAAACAACTTGGGGGCAATCTTCGGGGACTGGTCTCAGGCGGTGGCTCGCTAAATAGGGATATTGCAAACTTTTTTTGGGCCATTGATCTCCCTATTTTAGAAGGATACGGATTATCGGAAACGGCACCTGTTGTAGCAACCAATCCAATGGTTAGGGCTAAAATCGGAACTGTAGGGAAAGTTCTACCTAACCTCGAAGTCAAAATGGCTGATGACGGGGAAATATTCGTTCGTGGTCCGAGTGTAATGAAAGGTTATTATAAAAATGAAGAAGCAACAAAAGAAGCCTTTGATGGTGATTGGTTTAAAACCGGAGATCTCGGAGAATGGGATGAAGATGGTTATTTGAAAATTGTTGATCGGAAAAAGAGAATTCTTGTTTTATCAACCGGTAAAAACGTCGCTCCACAGCCAATTGAAAATGCCATTTGTGAAAGTGCTTTTATCGAATATGCTTTAGTTGTAGGTGACAAGCGAAAATTTGTGGTGGCTTTAATAAAACCTGATTATGAACAGTTAATCCCATGGATGGAGCGACATGGCATTCAGGGAAAGTTTTATAATGAAATTGTCCGTGATGAAAAGGTACAACATTTATTAATAAGTGAAGTAGAACAAGCGATTCAACAATTTGCCGAATATGAAAAACCAAAGCGGATCATTATCGTGGAAGATGAATGGACTGTTGAGAGCGGTGAAATTACACCGAAGCTATCCGTCCGATATAAAGTGGTTGAAAACAAGTATCGGGATGCAATCGAAAAGGCTTACGATGAAGAAGATAAAGATAAGAAAAATGTAAAAGTATTTACCGCTTAATGGGATGAAAAATATGGCTATGGAGGTGAAAGGGTGAGTCAGGTTTATTTTTTTACCGGTTTTCCGGGTTTTATTGCTAATCAATTAATTCACGGGATTTTAACGAAATATGATAATGTTGAAAAAATATATGTGCTCGTTCTTCCGACTATGAAACATCAAGCAAAAGTGAGAATCAATCAATTCAATGAACAATATTCGCTCCCGGATGGTAAAATATCGATTATAGAAGGCGATATTACGAAAGTTCATTTAGGAATTAACGAAAAAATAAATAGAGAGCTTGAGACATCTGTAACCCATGTATTTCATCTCGCTGCTATTTACGATTTGGCGGTACCAAGGGATATTGCTTATCGGGTCAACGTAGACGGGACGAGAAATGTCAATGAATGGGTACAGAAACTTCAAAAATTAAAACGATATACCTATTTCAGTACGGCCTATATTACAGGGACAAGAACAGGTATACTAAAGGAAGACGAATTGATCCGTCCACCCGGTTTTAAAAATTATTATGAAGAAACAAAATATGAAGCAGAATTATTAGTCCATGCATTAAAAAAGCAAGTTCCGGTAACGATTATCCGGCCGGGAATTGTCAAAGGGCATTCAAAAACGGGAGAAACGGTGAAATTTGACGGGCCTTATCTGTTCTTAAATATGATGGACCGCTTGCGAAATACCCCCCTTTTTCCAAAAATGGGAAATCCGGAAGCGGAAATTAATTTAGTTCCGGTTGATTTTATTGTGGAAGCAGTCCTTTACTTAAGCCATGCCGATATCGGTGAGGGGAAAACTTATCATTTAACTGATCCGAAACCTTACAAAGTTCCGGTTTTATATGAAATGATGTTAAAAGAATTACTTGGAAAACGCCCCAGAGGGAAAATACCATTATTTATTCCAAGATTTTTGCTTTCTTTTGCATCGATACGAAAGGCGTTACGGATTGAAAAAGAAACTTTGGATTATCTCACATGGATGGGTAAATTTGATTGCACAAATGCACAAAGGGATTTGCGGGAAGCTTCTATATCTTGCCCGGATTTAAAAGATCAAATGCCGTCCATGATCCGGTTTTATTTAGAAAATAAGGATAATGATCAGTATCATATTGTTATAAGATAATAGAAACGGTTCTAGTTTTATTTTAAATTATTTAATTGAAAGGTATGGGAATGATGACCCTATTGCAAGCTGTTAATCCGGCAACCGGTGAATATATGGAAGATATTGAGGAGACAAAAATCGAGGAAGTGGAGCTGTATTATCATCAAGCGCGTACCGCTTTTGAAAAATGGAGCACACTTGCCATTTCGGAACGACTCATCTATTTGAAAAAATTGAAGTCGGTTATGGTGGAGAACATGGACCGGCTTGCCCAAGTAATTGTCCAAGATACAGGGAAAGTTCCAACCGAAGCAATGGTAGCAGACATCATGCCGACATTGGATGCGATTACTACAATTGTGAAACATGCTGAAAAAATATTGTCTCCTAAAAGAGTAAAAACACCGCTTTTATTAATCGGCAAAAAATCATATGTCGAATATATGCCAAGAGGGGTTGTTCTGGTGATATCGCCATGGAATTACCCGCTTCAGCTTGCTGTTGTTCCGGTCATCAGTGCGCTGGCGGGAGGAAATACGGTTATTTTAAAACCTTCCGAAGTCACTCCATTAGTCGGTAAATATATTGAAGAAATTTTTCAAAAAGCCGGTTTTCCAAAAGATGTTATCCAAGTTGCACATGGCGGAAAAGAGGTTGGTGCTGCATTGACTGCAGGAAATCCTGATTACATTTTTTTTACCGGTTCGGTTCGTACAGGAAAAATCATTCAAGAGGTTGCCGCCAAAAAATTAATTCCGACTACATTAGAGCTTGGCGGGAAAGATCCGCTCATTGTATTTAAAGATGCAAATTTGAAACGGGCGGCAAAAGGTGCGGTATGGGGTGCTTTTACGAATTCCGGGCAAGTATGTATGAGTGCGGAACGAATTTATGTAGAGGAATCGATATACGATGATTTTTTAAATATGGTAAAGATAGAAACGGAAAAACTTATTCAAGGTACCGATAAAGACAGTGACATCGGGTCGATGACTTTTCCAAAGCAAAAAGAAATTGTGAAACAACATGTAAAGGATGCATTGGAGAAAGGAGCTGTGTTAGTTTCGGGCACACCACCCGATAAATGGGATGATTCCATGTTTATTCAGCCGGTAATCTTAGCCAATCTTAACCAAGATATGGAAGTCGTTTGTGAAGAAACGTTTGGCCCGGTGATGCCGATCATCCCCTTTAAAACGGAAGAAGAGGTAATTAAGCTGGCTAATGAGTCCAATTACGGATTAAATGCCAGCGTTTGGACATCTGATTTAAAAAAAGCAAGGCGGGTAGCCAGTCGACTCGTGTCAGGAGCTGTAACGATAAACGAGGTATTAGTCTCCGTAGCTAATCATTATTTACCGTTTGGCGGAACAAAAGATAGCGGTATAGGTCGTTACCACAGTGAAGAAGGATTAAGGATTTTTTGCCACGAAAAAGCCATTATTTTAGACAGAGGCAAGCTGAATAAAGAAATTCAATGGTATCCATATAAAGGAAAGTACTTAGCGTTTCTGCAGTTATTTCAAAGTTATTTCCGTGAACGAAAAAAATGGATTCGATTTTTGCGAAGTTATTTGAAGCTTTTAAGAAGGTAATTCGGTTCTTATAATGTTTATATTGATTTCGTCTATTCAGTTATCACGGATGCGTTTAGAAAGCAAAATTTTACTAATTTCAAAAAGAGACAAGTCGAGCGTTCAATCAGTGGGATGGAAAAATCCTTACTGATTGAACCAAAATGTAATTTTGAAACAAGAGAATGATTATTGTATCTTTTGATCAAGTTCTGTAAGTAATTCCCCGATCTTTTTATCATGAATCACTTGATCGGCAAACTTATCAAATGGGGTAGGTTCCATGTTCACAATTACTAATTTCGCACCACTCCCTTTGGCAATTAAAGGAAATTGGTTGGCTGGCGTAACGGATAAAGAAGAACCTAAAACGATAAACAAGTCTGCTTTCTCTGTTTCCTCCATAGCAAGTTGAAAAGCATCTTGCGGCAATACTTCACCAAATAATACGATATTTGGACGTAACACGCCGCCACATTCACAATAATAATCTTTGTTTACATAGTTTTCACTGCTATATTCTTTTCCACATTTCTGACAGTGCAGTTTTTGAAGTGTTCCATGTAATTCGGCCACACGAGTGCTGCCCGCTTCTTGATGAAAACCGTCAACGTTTTGGGTGATGATGGAGCGAATAATCCCCTCTTGTTCCCATTTGGCTAATATATAATGTCCTTGATGAGGGCCAAATTCTTTTACACCTAATACGCGTTCTCGATAAAACTCAATAAATTCTTTGACATTTTCATTCAAGGCTTTCGTACTGGCAATTTGACTTGGATCTTTTTTTCTCCAAAGTCCGTTATTGCTTGAACGAAAATCCGGTAACCCGCTTTCAGTTGACATCCCTGCTCCGGTAAAGACAACCGTATGACGAGATGATTTTAACCAATCTTCTAACATGTCATTTCCTCTCCTTCTTTCATTTTAAATACGTTTCCCTATAAATATAGTACGCCTTCTGCCGGCAAAGTTCAAAAAAACAAAATTTGGCTTTATATTCATTTTAAAATATGTAAAGATTTAATTACAAAGAAAAAAATTTAACACATTAATAGATGTGATTTTGGTAGAGAAGGTGGGGGAAGAAAATGTGTTTGATATTATTTGCTTATAAAATGCATCCGGAGTACCCATTAATCGTGGCAGCAAATCGGGATGAATTTTTTCAACGACCGACAGCACCTGTTCACTTTTGGGATGACGAACCGAATATATTAGCCGGACGGGATTTGGAAAAAATGGGCACTTGGATGGGGGTCACAAAATTTGGACGGTTTGCCGCTTTAACGAATTATCGGGATCCGAGTGAAAATATTGTTGGCAAAAAATCACGCGGGGAACTTGTTCGAAATGCACTCACCTTTAAAAGGGAAATTCCCGACTTTTTTAAAATCGTACAAGCAGAGTCCAATCAATTTCCAGGTTTTAATTTCATTGCCGGTGACAAAGATCAATTGTATTATTTTTCCAATATAGAAGGGATCGTTCGAGAGTTGTTGCCCGGAATTTACGGTCTAAGCAATCATTTGTTGAATACACCATGGCCAAAGGTGGAAGTTGGCAGAGACAATTTTCGAAAATTATTGAATAAGAACGTCACCGACCTCCCTGACGAATTATTTAAGTTACTGATGAAAGCCGACCCTTTTCCGGACGAGCTATTACCGAATACCGGTGTTCCAATAGAGATGGAACGAATGCTATCACCACTTTTTATTAAAAGCGATGACTATGGCACGCGAAGTTCAACCGTCATGCTTATGTCAAACAATGAAGTTTCCTATATTGAACGAATTTATCAACCGGAAGCAAAAGGAGAAAGACGGTTTTGTATTTCAATTGTTAAATGGAAAGAAAAATGACCTAATAAAGGAAATTGACAGAACTTAGATTGTATGATATTACATAAATGTCGATTAGCACTTTGGACAATAGAGTGCTAAAATAAGTACGAAAAGATTTTATTTGAAAGGAGAAAGATGATGGAAAAAAAACAGTTCCAAGCAGAATCAAAGCGACTTCTCGAAATGATGATTAACTCCATTTACACAAAAAAGGAAGTTTTCTTGCGTGAATTGATTTCCAATGCAAGTGATGCGATTGATAAAATCTACTACAAAGCATTGACGGATGATTCCCTTTCCTTTGATAAAGATAACTACTACATAAGAATTGTGCCGAATAAAGACGATCGAACGTTATCGGTCATTGACACCGGGATTGGGATGACGAAAGAAGAATTGGAAGAAAATCTCGGAACGATTGCCAAAAGCGGTTCCCTTGCTTTCAAAAAAGAAAATGAAATTAAAGACGGTTTTGATATTATCGGTCAATTTGGAGTTGGTTTCTATGCCGCGTTTATGGTCGCTGATGTTGTGACTGTCATAAGTCGTGCGTTAGGTTCTGACCAAGCATATAAATGGGTATCAAGTGGTGCAGACGGATACACCATTGAACCGGTGGAAAAAGCGGATACCGGTACGGAAGTGATTTTGAAACTGAAAGAAAATACGGAAGATGAATCTTATGATGAATTTTTAGATGAATGGCGTTTAAAAGAAATTATTAAGAAATATTCCGATTTTATCCGCTACCCGATTAAGATGGAAGTCACCCATTCAAAACCGAAAGATGATGACAGTAATA
The DNA here is from genome assembly GCF_020554505.1 of Caldibacillus sp. 210928-DFI.2.18. NCBI lineage: Bacteria > Bacillati > Bacillota > Bacilli > Caryophanales > Bacillaceae > Caldibacillus > Caldibacillus sp. 210928-DFI.2.18. The sequence continues at coordinate 107,123 of NZ_JAJCHL010000001.1, read as the reverse complement.
AATATGTTGATTATAAAGAAGAAGAAACAATCAACAGCATGGTACCGATTTGGAAGAAAAATAAAAGCGAGTTGTCTGATGACGATTACATGAATTTTTATAACGAAAAACGGTACGGTTTCGACAAGCCGTTAAAACATATTCATATTAGTGTTGACGGTACTGTACGCTATAATGCGATTCTGTATATTCCGGAACGGGCACCGTATGATTTTTACACACCGGATTATGAAAAAGGGTTAGAATTGTATTCGAACGGTGTGCTCATCATGAATAAATGCGCCGATCTACTCCCAGATTATTTCAGCTTTGTCAAAGGGATGGTCGACTCGGAAGACTTGTCACTGAACATTTCCCGCGAGATGTTGCAACATGACCGACAACTAAAAGTGATTGCCAAAAATATTAAAAATAAAATTAAACGAGAATTGGAAAACTTGTTGAAAAATGAGCGGGAACAATACGAAAAATTTTATGAAGCATTTGGCCGTCAATTAAAGTTTGGCGTGTACAGCGATTTTGGCGCGAATAAAGATGTATTACAAGATTTGCTGTTGTTCTATTCTTCCAAAGAGAAAAAATTAGTGACATTAGATGAGTATGTATCACGTATGCCGGAAGACCAAAAGTATATTTATTATGCAACAGGTGATTCGATTGACCGAATTGATAAATTACCGCAAACTGAACTTGTTCGTGATAAAGGCTATGAAATTTTATATTTCACCGAGGATATTGACGAATTTGCCATCAAAATGCTCATGGATTACAAAGAAAAACAATTTAAATCTGTATCCGACAACGACCTCGGTATTGAATCGGAGGAGAAAGAGAAAGAAACGGAAGCAGAAGAAGAGGAATATAAGGAACTGTTTGATTACATGGCAAGTGTCCTCGGTGGTAAGGTTAAGAAAGTAAAAGCATCCAAACGATTAAAAACGCATCCGGTTTGCTTGTCAACCGAGGGTGAGATTACCATTGAAATGGAGAAAGTATTAAACGCTATGCCTAACCCGAATGGACAGAAAGTGACAGCTGAAAAGGTACTTGAAATTAACACCCATCATGATGTGTTCAAATCCTTGCAAGCCGCTTTTAGAAACGATAAAGAAAAACTTGAACTCTACACGAAACTTTTATATAACCAAGCATTATTAATTGAAGATTTACCGATTGAAGACCCGGTAGCATTCACAAATGATATGTGTAAGGTAATGGTGTAAAGATGAAGAGTATCCAGTAAAAGGTATATGCTCCTTTTTATTGGATACTTTTTTCTATTCGCCAAATATAGACAAACTCCGCCATTGCCAACCCGATTTTTCTTTATTAAAATAAACGTATAAATTTTTAATATTTTATAAAACAGGGGGTAGGGGCATGAATACAGAAATGAATGTGGAAGTATCGAAAAGGATCGACCGGGTAAGAAGAAATACGTTAGGGGATTTGTTGACAAGAACAAGAGAGCGAGTTCCGAATAAATTTGCAATCGCTTACAACGGAATGCGGTTTACCTATTCTGAACTGGATGATCTCGTTAATCAGACGGCACATGCGTTTATTGCTGATGGAATGAAAAAAGGGGATATGATTGCCGTTATTTCGAAAAACAGCCTTGACTTTGTTATCGTCAATTTCGCACTAGCAAGAATTGGAGCGGTGATGATTCCTCTGAATTACATGCTTACTTCTCAAGATGTGAAGTATGTCATTAATCATGCCGGTGTATGCGGATTTTTGTCTGCGGTTGAATTTGCTGCTGTGCTTGATACTGCGGCAGGCAGTCGAGCCATTCGGTTCCGTTATTTAATGGATTATCCGTTAGACAAATCCGTTCCCGATGAATTGAAAAGCTGGAAATCACTTGCAGTTGAGAGAAAAGACCAATCAACTGAATTCATTGATGCCGATATTGATGATGAATCTTTGGCACATGTCCTTTACACAAGCGGTACCGAATCACGTCCAAAAGGGGTGATGCTTACCCATAAAAGCATTGTCAGTGAATATGTGAGTTGTATTGTCAGCGGTGAGATGGCGGAAAATGATGTCTGTATTCATGCTTTACCGCTTTACCACAGCGCTCAACTTCACTGTTTTCTCGGACCTAGTATATATTTAGGGTCGAGTGGCATTATTCTTGAAAGCGCAAAGCCGGATGTCATTTTAGAGACGGTAGAGAAGGAAAAAATAACGCAATTATTTTGTCCGCCAACAGTATGGATTTCGTTACTTCGCCATCCGGATTTTAATAAACGGGATATATCTTCGTTGGAAAAATGTTATTACGGTGCAGCAATCATGCCGATGGAAGTATTAAAAGAACTGTCTGTGCGTCTGCCGCAAGCCCGATTTTTTAATTTTTACGGTCAAACCGAAGTCGCCCCGCTCGCTACAGTTTTAAAACCGGAAGACCAAATGCGAAAACTTGGTTCAGCAGGGAAGCCGTCTTTACATGTTCAAACAAAAATTGTAGATGAAAATGATGTGGAGGTCCCACGTGGTGTGATTGGGGAAATTGTTCACCGTACCCCACATGCGATGAAAGGATATTTGTTTGACCCGGAGAAAACAGAGGAAGCATTTCGGAATGGTTGGTTTCATAGCGGAGACCTGGGGGTAATGGATGAAGAGGGCTATATTACCATTGTTGACCGCAAGAAAGATATGATTAAAACAGGTGGAATAAATGTATCCAGCCGGGAAGTGGAAGAAGTTATTTATCAATTGGATGGGGTATCCGAAGTGGCGGTTATTAGCATACCCGATCCATATTGGATTGAAGCAGTTATGGCCATTATCGTTCCAAAGAAAGGGGCCAATTTAACGAAAGGGGATATACTGAATTTTTGTAAAAACCATTTATCAAAATTTAAAGTACCCAAATATATTGAATTTGCCGATGAATTGCCGAAAAACCCAAGTGGAAAACTGTTAAAACGGACTTTGAGGGAAATGTATAAAGAATTAGGATAATAAGATAAAAAAAGCGTTACGTGTTGTAGCGCTTTTTTCTATAATGACTATTGGATGATCAATCAAAATCATCCAATGTAAGGGTAGTTACTTCCGTGTACTCTCCCTTTTCTTTTTCAGCCTTTGTCGCCTTTTGTTCCAATTCCTCATCATTGTCAATCCCCGGTGCAATCGTCGGCTCTTCTTTTTGATTCAATTTTTTCACATTAAATCCTCCTCGTTAAAATGATTTCAACGTTTTCATTCTTTCGGCTGATCAGCTGGATTCGCTTTAACAGCTATTTGATAAGCATCCAAAATAGATTCACTTAAATCCGGCTTTTCAACACCAACAAGAAATTGTTCTCCATTTTCTTCTTCAATTTTCATTAACAGCGTCTCATCATCATTTCGAATCAGCGCATAACTTTCATCATCGACATCAAACAGCGCTTCAATAAAATATTCAACTTCTTCGCCTTGCTCTTTTTGAACAGTAACTGAATCCCGTAAATAGTAACTCATGAAATTTCCTCCATCTATCATTGATACTAATTACAGTATTTACATTTTTATAAAAAACATCCTTTTGAAATATGGTTAAAAATAATTGGTTTTTATGGTAAACTTTATTATAGGACTATTCTGATAATCAGGAGGGGGCATTATGAGTAAAAATATAAAATGGGGCATATTCGGGATTTTATAAAGTTGTCTATTTATTCCAATGGTCTTTCTCATCATCTCGCTTTTTACCCATCAGTGGGGATTTTTCTACTGGAGTCTGCTGGCTGCTTTTCAAGTTGGTATCCCTTGTGGAATAATTACGTATCAACAATATAAAAAAGAGAAAATAAATAATTAAAAGTACTGTTGATTTCCTTATTCTTTTTTTGGAGGAAGTTTAAGCATGTCTGTCATTGAAAAAGCAATTGAAGTTGCCGCAAAAGCCCATGATCACCAATATCGGAAAGGGACCAATCTTCCGTATATCTCGCATCCATATACTGTTGGGGTGTTGCTTTTAACATTCGGGTATGCCGAGGAAGTTGTTGCCGCCGGAATTTTGCATGATACCATGGAAGATACTGATTTAACGCTTGATGATATCAGAAAGGATTTTGGAGAAAGAATTGCCGACATCGTACGCGGTGCATCTGAGAAAGATAAAAGCTTAAGTTGGGAAGAGAGAAAACAGGCCACAATCGATCATCTTGCTACCGAGCCGAGAGATGTTTGCCTCATCGTTTGTGCCGACAAACTGCATAATCTAACAACTATTAAGAGAGAACTTGAAAGAGAAGGGGAGAAGGTGTGGACCCGATTCAAGAGGGGACGCGAAAAGCAGGCATGGTATTACCGGGAAGTCGTTCATAAACTGGAAAACAAAATAGCAAATGAAAGGATTTTCGTTCAGTTAAAAAATGAAGTCATATCTGTATTTGGAAAAGAAAAGTAGGGTGGGGTATCCCATTTTATCCTCATTGTTAATCAAAGCCATTCAAGGTTTTTTATTGGATAGCAAGGCCAATATATAATTTAGTGGAGACAGGAAAGATAAATAAATGACTAATTAAAAGAGGGCGAGCGTATTGACAAAAATAATTCTTTTTGACGGTGTTTGTCAGTTTTGTGATCGGAGCGTCCAATTTATTATTAAGCGGGATAAAAAGGGACATTTCAAGTTTGCTTCTCTCCAAAGTGATTTGGCAAAGCAGCTACTTTCGCAATACAATGTGGCAAAAGATGTGGATAGTCTCGTTCTCCTTGATGGTAACAACTATTATATAAAGTCAACCGCAGCACTTCGTATTTGTAAAAATTTATCCGGCTTTTGGAAACTTGGATATCTGCTTCTTGTTATTCCAAGACCATTTCGAGATTTCGTTTATCAACTGATCGCAAAAAACCGCTACAATTGGTTCGGTAAAAAAGAAGCTTGTACAATCCCTTCACCGGAAATGAGAAAACGATTTTTATAATCCTTAAGAATATTTATGAAAAACATGTTTCATTAGCAGTTTTTATGATTTTTCCTTCTCCAATGTAAACAATAGGGGAGAAGGAGGTGGATGCATGCCAAGGGGAAAAGAATTGGAGCAATTACCGATGTCAAATGTCGCACCAAGTATTGGGGATGACTAGGCAAAAACCAATCGTACGTCTTTAACAATAATACACCTGCTTTATATCAAGGTGATCCTTTTATAAAACGTAACTTACTAGTTCAAAAATTGGAAGAAGCACCTTATCATCTTAATAGAGCGAAAGATGTTGTACTATCTCAATTGCAGGAAAGATCTTTACAAAGATTAATTATTGATTAAAGAAGGTGATTAGATGATTGATTACACAAAATTTGACGTCATGTTTATGGATGAAGTGATTGCCAGTGTTGATTTAAAACCCGAGGGAAGTGATAAACCTTATGTTATCAACTACATAAAAGGATTTAATAAACAATTTTCTCCTGATTCAGAAGGTTATATTACAAAAGAAGAACTTGAAAGATGGTTAAAATGGCGCGTGTTCCCGAGTACGAGAGTGAATGCAAAAGAACTATTGGCGAAACTCGGCTTAAATAACTATAACCGTTGGGCAATCGTTCGTAAAACACACGGGGTTATGGCAGATGATGAAATTTGGATTCGGTTCAAGGGGGAAACATTGAAACACCGTGATGTCACTTTACGAAAATATTTGTATTACCCGGAAGAAGCTTAGCTCATTTTAGAGTTTCATTGGTAGTATAGAAATGAAATAATACAATTGTAAAATTTGTTTGAGGTGAACAATAAACTGAATGGGTAACGTTCCTCCTAAAGGAAACTGATGGGGAGGAGTAACAAAGATGAATCTTGGGTTTTTATTTAATGGCAGCAAAGATGTCTTCATTCCATAGGATATAACTGTGCAGATGTAATACAGGAAATGGAACAACGTTAGTTTTTGAATCATCCCAATGTAGAAATCGAAATGCTCTTCGGAATACGTCCAGATTTGATAAAGGAATTAAAAAACAAAGAGTACAACTGTAAAGTATACTTGACTTACGGGAAAGAGTGGTATTTATATTTGTGCCATCGAATCGCTGAATATCCGGAAAATCTGTATCGTGCAGTAACAGATATGATTGATCCATCCTTAGCAGGGGAGAGTAGTTCATATTAAAAAGCAGGTGATTTACAAAGGTTTCATACATACTATTGGAGGAAGGATTTATGAAGGAATCTCGACGAGTTGAGAGCTGAGTGGTGGAGAACGAGAGAAGGTAAATTTCGTAGTTCTATTGCACACCTGCAAAACCTAGAACCTGCCCCATCAATCACCATTGGGGTTTGAAAAAAGGGATTCATGGGGTAGGTTCTGTCTTTATCTTTTTTTCTTTTTATTTTCTAACGCTGAAAAACTCGGTTTTAGCACTTGTTCAAATTCAACTTCAACATGGTGAATACTTCCATCTAGTGTGTAGACATTAACTACTTTTCCTTTTCTTCCTTTAATTTTTACTTGCTCATTAACGGAAGGTAATTGATTCCGAAGCTGACTCAGAACAATTGCCCGATTTCCTAATTCTACAAAATGTGTAACAACCATCATCCAACCTCTCTTCTATAAAAAATTATATAATTAAGCATATGATTGGATGAAAGTTTTGATGATTGACCTGTTTATAAATGGGGTATTTTTATTAAATATTATTTCATTGGTAAACTAGTATTGTTCATTTTATTTACAGTAATTAAGAATGTTTCCGGCTTCATTTCTTTAACGGTTGGTAACTTTCTTAACTTTGGATGGAGTAACCAAACAATTGAAATCATGATAAATCCGCAACTTGAGCAGGCAAAGACAATTGAACTATTAAAAATTTCCGCTAAATATCCACCCAATAGTGAACCAAATGGCATAGCAATTGCACTCAAACTATATGTAACTGAACTAATTCTTCCGTACATGCTGTTTGGTATGATGGATTGATTAATTGCACCGAATAAAACATTAATCGCGCCAATTGGAATCCACGCTAAACCGTATAGGGAGATAGCAAGCATTGATGATGGAATGATTGCCGATAAAAACCAACTTGTGAATCCAATGGCAAACATAACAATAGCAGAGAGTCCTACACGAAATTGTTCCAACTTAGAAGAAAGAAGAGCTCCAATCAAAACACCTGTCGACTGAGCAGCTAACAAAAAACCATATATTTCCACACCACCTTTATCGTTACTGTATGAGGGAAGGACGGCCATCGAAATGCCTATAGCAAAGTTACAAACAACTGACCCTAATAAAAATACAGAAAGCAATGAATGAAAGACAATTGAAAATCCTTCCTTTAATTCATCCCTATATCCAATATTCGTAACAAGCCGTCCGAGAAAGAGAAATAAAAAGCTCTTATTTTTCCATAATTTTTTCATTTATAGCAATCTCCTAACAGTATATTTAATTTATTCGGTCAAATAAATTTAACCGTTTGCTAAAAAAAAGAAATCGATAAATGTTAAAGATTAATCATCGACTTCTAAAGGATCTTCAAACATAGGTGTTTCCACTTCAAATCCATAGGCAGAAAGATGATAGAGTTTCTTCTTACTATCACTATGCTGATTGACCTGTTGTTTGAATTGATTCACAAGGGCAAAAAAGTTTTTAATAAAATCTCTAAATTGCTCCTCTGTTGCATGTATTTCCCATATGGAACCGAGATGATTCCAGTCTGCGGGATCCTCATTAGGAGCATTAAGAAACGCTTCAGCAGGTGCTGATAACACACGATTTTGCGTTTCTGCCAACATTTGATAAAGAATGGTTCTGGTCGCATCGCCAATTTCTTCAGAGTGGGGAAGTAGATCAACGGAAGGAGTAAAACCTCTAGCAACCGATTGGTAAAACTTTTGGATAATACCATTTTTTTCTTCCCGTTTGACAATCTCAATTAAACCATTCTTTTCAAGTTCTTTTAAGTGGTAATGTATTTTCGCTCGAGATAAATCAAATTGCTCAGATAACTGTTGACCCGTATAGGGTTTTTCAAGAAGTTTCATTAAAATTTTGGTCCGCAACGGATCACTAATTGCCCGTAATTGTTCATAGGTAGTTAAAGTCATCATCTGTTTCATAAAAATCACTCCGTAAAAATAAAATAAACGGTAAAAAATATTTAACAGTATAATAACATAAGACTTTGTAAAAAATCAAATATTTTTATAAAAATTTACAGAAACACTTGTTCGTAATCATTGTTATTGATATAATTGGAATAAAGTAGAGAATCAATCATTCCAAGGAGAGAAGAACAATGCCGAGAAATCCAGGTATCACAGATGATTATCTTATTCAGTTGTATAGAAATGGTACACCTTATAAGGAAATGGAAAAGATATCTGGTTTAAGCGCTCGTGCAATTAGAAACGTTTTATACAAACATAAGGTTCAAGTTAATCGTACCGGGCAACCCCGCAAACATCAAGTTAACGAAAAATTCTTTAAAACTTGGACTGACGATATGGCTTGGGTGTTAGGACTATTTATAACAGATGGAACAATGGCAAAAAATGCAATAATATTTGCCCAAAACGATGAAAGAATACTTAAACAAATAGCTGAAATAATGGATGCCGATTACGTGCTGGGAGGATACGGTCCTACAAAGAAGACACATACATTAATCATTAACTCAAAACTTATTGCTGATGATTTAAGAAAAATAGGCATTTATGAAAACAAATCTTTAACCGTTCCATTTCCTAATGTACCAAATGAGTATTTACCATCTTTTATAAGGGGCGTAATTGACGGAGATGGCTGGGTGCAAAAAACCGGATATGTCATGAACATTACAACAGGAAGTAATTTATTTGCCCAAGGGTTACTAAATGTTTTTAAATCCTGGGAATTACGAACTGAAATAACCACACAAAATACTAAAAAGGGTAGACCAATTTATCGAGTATGGGTAAAAGGAAAATATGACTTACCGAAACTTGCCGAAATCATCTATAAAAATGCAAAAAACAACTATGTTATTTACAAAAAAGAACGTATGACGATACACAGTCTTGTAGATATCCAATAATAAATCAAAGAGGAGATGGCTTTAATGTTCAAAAAAGTGGGTGATCATATTGTCCCGAAAACCGATCCATCAAGAGTAAAATTTCGTACAAATGTAAGCAAAACGATATTAAACCAACTGTATCAATTGGCTGAAGAGCACTATACGCATGTCAATTATTTGCTTGAAAATGGACTATCAAATTTATTGCAATCCGGGACTATTACTTTTGATAAGAAAGCTCGGCCAAAAGATCGTGTTCAATTTAAAACATCTTATGATAAAAATTTATTGGCTGCGGTAAGACAATTTGCTGACGATCATCATCTTAATATTAATGATGTCATTGAATACAGCGTTCAATTTATTGATTTCAATAATATTAAAGAAAAAAATTATCGATACAGGATAGAAAAATAAACCTATCCTTTTTTTTGAAAAATAGGGGAGGCAGGTAAAATGTTTTTTACAATTAAAATAACGCCCCGAACATAATATAAGTTCTGGGAAGTAAACAAGAACAAAAGAAAGAACGTCTCAATTAAAAAGTAATCTTAAGATATTGAGACGAAAGGGAAATTTCTAAAGGAGATTTTTTTAAACAAATCAATTCATATATAAATTTACCATTGGTTAAGCACCAAATTAAATTTCATATTGCCGCTTATGCTGAGATTTAAATTTACTGAGTTCCAAAAGTAAAATCTCGTTTACATTAACTTATGTTTAATTTCACTTCAAAATGTTACACCATCATTTTTTGTTTACATAACATAAATATAGTTAATTAAAACTTTGCCTTTTCATTCTACCATTCTAAATTTACATATTTATGATAAATGGCACTAAAAAAAGAAAAACAAGCATTTCAACATATATGCTTGCAAATTTTTAAACGTATTATTTTTGATATTTAAATAAGATGAACTCATTACAGGAGGATCAACTAATAAGCAAATGCTCCGCTTCATTCTCATTAATATTTTGAATCATACATATTTCGCTAATTAGAAATTTGTGCACTTTACTCAGCAAAGCTTTTTCATTCGTATTTAGCGTTTTTTCTTTACTACGGTCGAGCAAATATTTATATATCGTCGCAGTATCATGAATATTACCACTCTTTATTTTTTCCATAATAACTTTAAATCGATCTTTCCATGGAATATCGTTATCCACGTGACGTTCATTAAGTGTAATTAATATTTCATCTAACCTGATTGGATCTGTTAATGGACGAATTCCCAATCTTTTTGCGTTTGTCACAGGTACCATCACATTCATATTGCTGCTGGGAATGATGATTAAATAATAAGGTTGAATTCTGCCTAAGACTTCTTTGTCTTCAATCCCCTTAATTTCACCGGCACCATGCATTGGATAAAAAATTTTTTCTCCGACTTTGAACAAAATGATCCCTCCAACTTTTATTATATATTAACCGTAACATAATAAAGTATATTTGTCAAAATAAATAAATATAACATGTAAATATGTATTATGTCAATAAATATGATAAATTTTTTTATTTTTTTTGCCAGCCTAAATTGTAGGTTTTTCTGATAATTTGCTAACCAGATTTATTGTTCGTTTATGTGCTAGTGAACTGATTAACAGGTGCAAAAATCCCGGAGAGCTACGGTCAAACAGAAAAAAACTGTCATCCAGGTAATTAACCTAAATGACAGCCTTATATACAGAGTATTATTATTTTGAACTAGCTTCATTCTCATTTATCGTTAGCTTTACCGGCTCCATAAGTAATTTTCCAATCCCGATTACTTTTCCGCTTTCTGATTCATCCATGAAGAAGGAACCGTTAGAATATCGATCATTCATCCGTAATTCGTTTACGGAAATTTTCTCGGTCATATTTTTCTCGGATGTGATGACGACCGTATCTTGCTCATGGGCAAGAACAAAGCCTGCGATTCGATGGGGATGTGCCTTTAATTCGCGGACCATAACCAGTCCTCGTTTTGCTCTGGTCATAGTCTCAAATTCATCTATTGCCATTCTTTTCACTGCCCCACGTTGGGTAGCAATTACAATCGATTGATGTTTCGGATCATCAATAATTGCTCCACCGGTAACAAAATCACCATCTTTTAGGTTCATTCCCTTGACCCCGGCAGCCCGTACACCAATTGGATTCACTTCTTCTTCATTAAAGCGAAGTCCGTATCCGAGATATGAAGAAAGGAAAATTTCTTTTGTTCCATCTGATAATTGAACCGATAATAATTCATCATCATCCTTTAAATGAATGGCAATTAGTGGTTTTGTATATCGCTGAGCTTGATACAGCGATAATTGTGTTTTTTTCACCATGCCATTTTTTGTAAAAAATAATAAGTAATTCGTAGTGTGAAAATCTTTTACAGGGATTACGGATACAATTTGTTCGCTCCGATCGATCGGAATAATTGTGGACACATGCTGACCGACATCTTTCCATCGTATATCCGGTAATAAGTGGATCGGACAGTATAAGTAATTTCCTTTATTCGTAAAAATTAATAGAACATCCATTGTATTCATTTCATATGAAGCAATTAATTTGTCGGTATCTTTCATCCCGTAATCTTCGCCATTTGAAGCTGCATACGAACGGAGGCTGGTTCTTTTTAAATACCCCTCTTTTGTTGCTGTAACAACAACATCTTCACTGCTGATTAAGACTTCTAACCCGATTTTTAGTTCTTCAATTTTTTCTTCAATTTGTGATTTTCTTTCTTCGGCATATTTCTTCTTTATTTCTTTCAGTTCATTGATAATCACTCTTTGCAGTTTCTTTTCATCAGCCAATATTTTAGTTAGCTCTGAAATTACTTTGTCCAATTCAGCGGCCTCTTCCTGCAATTGGGTAATATCTGTATTTGTTAAACGGTACAGTTGTAATGAAACAATCGCTTCAGACTGCGGTTCAGTAAATTGGAATTGTTTAATTAAATTAACTTTTGCGTCTCGCTTGTCTTTTGAGGCACGGATTGTCGCAATAACTTCATCCAAAATGGACAATGCTCTTATTAACCCTTCAACAATATGCTGCCTCTCTTTTGCTTTTTTTAAATCATATTGTGAGCGTTTTGTTACAACGTCTTTTTGGTGGTCGATATAGGCATCAAGTAAATCAGCCAGACTCATCAATTTTGGGCGACGATTGTGAATGGCAACCATGTTGAAGTTATAAGTGATTTGCAAATCCGTATTCTTGTATAAGTAATTCAATATCCCGGTACTATCCGCTTCTTTTTTTAATTCAATAACAATACGTAAGCCGGTCCGGTCAGTTTCATCACGAACTTCCGAAATCCCTTCAACTTTACGGTCTAAGCGGAATTCATCAATTTTTTTCACTAAATTAGCCTTATTCACCTCAAAGGGAATTTCTGTGATAACGATCTGTTCCCGACCGCCACGGATTGCTTCAATATCTGCTTTCCCTCTGACAATAATTTTTCCTTTACCGGTTTCGTACGACTTTTTAATTCCTTCAATTCCTTGGATGATTCCTCCTGTTGGAAAATCAGGTCCCTTAATGATGTCCATAAGTTCATCTATCGTACAGGAAGGATTTTGCATGCGGAAAATGGCTCCATCGATGACCTCACCTAAATTATGAGGAGGAATATCTGTTGCATACCCAGCCGAAATTCCCGTTGATCCATTTGTTAAAAGATTTGGAAACCGTGCAGGCAATACGACCGGTTCCTCCTCGGTATCATCAAAATTCGGAATAAAATCCACCGTTTGTTTATCAATATCACGAAGCAGTTCAGCACTAATTTTTGATAACCTTGCCTCCGTATATCGCATGGCAGCGGGCGGATCCCCATCAATACTACCATTGTTCCCGTGCATCTCGATAAGAACATTACGCATTTTCCAATCCTGACTGAGACGCACCATTGCTTCATAGACAGAAGAGTCACCGTGTGGGTGATAATTACCGATTACATTCCCGACCGTTTTTGCCGATTTTCGAAACGCTTTATCAGCGGTATTTCCTTCCTTATGCATGGCGTAAAGGATCCGGCGTTGTACCGGTTTTAAGCCATCTCTCGCATCGGGTAATGCCCGGTCTTGGATAATATATTTACTGTAACGGCCAAATCGGTCACCAATTACTTCTTCCAAAGGTAAATCGAGAAGTTGTTCAGCATCTGCCATCATCATCCACCTCACTTACCGACTGTAAATTTTGATTTTCTAATAAACTTCCATCTTCTTCCAGGCCAAAATCAACATGCGTTTCAATCCATTTTCTCCTTGGTTCAACCTTATCGCCCATTAATGTCGATATTCGGCGATCGGCACGGGTAAAATCATCAATTTTCACGCGAATTAAAGTTCTGGTCTCCGGATTCATTGTTGTTTCCCATAATTGATCGGCATTCATTTCCCCTAAACCTTTGTATCGTTGAATCATGTATCCTTTTCCCATTTTTTTTGTTAAAACATGCAATTCTTCATCTGTCCATGCATACTTAATCACTTCTTTTTTACCCGTTCCTTTACTTACTTTATACAGAGGGGGCAGAGCAATATATACTTTCCCTGCTTCAATTAACGGACGCATATATCGATAGAAAAATGTTAAAAGCAAAACTTGAATGTGGGCCCCGTCTGTATCGGCATCGGTCATAATAATAATCTTATCATAATTTGAATCCGCAACATTAAAGTCTGCCCCTACACCGGCTCCAATTGTATGTATAATGGTATTGATTTCTTCATTTTTCATAATATCGGCAAGTTTTGCTTTTTCCGTATTGATGACTTTTCCTCTTAACGGCAGAACAGCTTGAAAACGGCGGTCTCTCCCCTGTTTTGCCGAACCGCCTGCTGAGTCCCCTTCAACTAAATACAATTCATTTTTATCCGGATTACGGGATTGAGCAGGGGTTAGTTTCCCGGAAAGAAGAGCTTCGGATTTTTTTCGTTTCTTTCCATTTCTGGCTTCTTCACGGGCTTTTCTTGCCGCTTCTCTTGCATGTTGAGATTTTATCGCCTTTTTAATAAGCATCGTGCTAATCTCAATATTTTCTTGAAGATAATAAGTCAGTTGTTCAGTGATGATTGTTTCAACAGCAGATCTTGCTTCACTTGTCCCTAATTTTCCTTTTGTTTGTCCTTCAAATTGTAAAAGATTTTCCGGGATACGAACCGAGATAATGGCTGATAACCCTTCACGAATATCGGACCCTTCCAAATTTTTATCCTTTTCTTTTAATAAATTCATTTTCCGGGCAAACTCATTAAATACTCTCGTCATGGCCGATCTTGTACCAATTTCATGGGTTCCGCCGTCTTTCGTACGGACATTATTTACAAATGAGACCATGTTTTCCGAATATCCATCATGAAATTGGAACGCAAAATCGACTTCAATCTCATTTTGTTCGCCTTCAAAACTAACGACCGGATGGAGGGGTTCTTTATCCTCATTTAAATAATGAATAAATGCTTCCAGTCCATTTTCGTATTGAAAGACATCGGATTTCCCGTCTCGTTCATCAATTAATTCGATTTTTAGTCCCTTTATTAAAAAGGCTGATTCCTGTAATCGCTCCGACAGAGTCTCATAGTTAAATACAGTGTTTGAAAAAATTGTCGGATCAGGTTTGAAGTGAATTTCTGTACCGGTTTCCTTTGTTTTTCCGACTTTTTCTAAGGTTGTTACCGGTTTGCCGCCATTTTCAAAACGTTGTTGGTAAACAGCACCATCCCGCTTGATAGTGACAATTAACAGCTCAGATAAAGCATTGACAACGGAAGCACCAACTCCATGCAGCCCTCCACTCGTTTTGTATCCGCCTTGACCAAATTTTCCTCCTGCATGCAGGACAGTGAAAATAACTTCAGGTGTTGGTTTCCCGGTTTTATGAATACCGGTCGGCATGCCCCGACCTTTATCAATAACGGTGATACTGTTGTCTTTGTGAATTTTGACAATAATATGGTCACCAAATCCAGCCAATACTTCATCCACTGCATTGTCAACTATTTCATAGACGAGATGATGCAAACCTCGGCTATCCGTGCTTCCTATATACATACCAGGCCGTTTTCGAACCGCTTCTAGTCCTTCGAGCACCTGGATCGAATCATCAGTGTATTCCATTGGTTGATTTTTTACCACAACCATTCCCCTTTCACAATCTGTTATCCATATGTAAAATATAAAGTGACACTCTCATCAATGAGGGTTTTCCCCCATTATGGTTAGTTAAACTAATCGGACGATGCGGGCAGTTCATCCTCCATCTATTTTCTTTGTAATCTCAGAATCTTGAGGTGGGGGTGGACTCACCGTAAGGTGAAATCTAAGCATATAGAACACTCGTTTGTATATAGTTCATTATATACAATTCTTTTCTATTTTGTCTATAACAGATTAAATAGCTCTCATCTAAACACAAGCAATCTCTATCATAGCATACAAAATAATAAAAAGGTGGACATTGGCAAGTCCGACCTTTATCTTTGCAATCTTATCAACGGGTCAATGCATGAATGACTTTAATGCATAAATCCATGACAACCGTCCGACCGTGTTCTTTTAAAAAATGATAGGCCTCCTCATTGACAATCCCTTGTTGGGCCCAAAATACATCCGCATCAATTTCTATAAATTCTCTTGCCAAGTCGGGTAAGTGTTCACTGCGCCGGAAAATGTCCACAATATCTACATGACCGTTAATCTCTTTCAGCGACTTAACAGCTTTGACGCCAAGAACTTCATCAATCGTCGGGTTAACAGGTATGATTTCGTAACCTGCTTCTTGCATAGCTTTTGCAATCTGATATGAGGTACGTTCCGGGTTATTGCTTAAACCAACGACAGCAATTCGTTTTGCCTTTTTCAAAATGGCACCTAATTCTTCTAAAGATGGATTTTCAACCATCATGACTACCTCCTTTTCATCTTATATATTCTATCACGAGCGGAAAATTCCTGCTGGCTCACATAGAAATTACTTCATTTATCTCAGCTCCTCATTCTATCAAAACCGTTTACTGATACGCAAAATAATTTGCAGGAATATTTTTTATAGAAAACTCAGGCGTCCTAGCCTTTAGGCAAGAGCAGAGCCATAGTTACACTTATGCGTTAGGAAAGTAGAAATTGAAAAATTTTTACTTTCCTATTAGCAAAAAATAAACGGTTGTCTATTCAAATTCACCACTGCTTACATATTGTAATGAATAAAAGCGAAAGGTGGCTTGTTAATGAGAAGATCAAGACGATTTGAAGATACTCCGGATCCTCAAAGGGATAAAAAACTAAATAAAACACAATTCCAAAATCAAAGAACAACAACTGGACAAAATTCTCAAAGTGAAATTATCAACTTCCTTGTCAAAAAAACTTTAGAAAAACATAATGTACAACCTGACAATCGTATCTCTCCGGAAGAAAAGCGGCGTCTAAGAAATATTTTTTATCAATTACAGAATGAAGTCAATCAATTCTTAACAAGTATGGATAATCAAGCGGAAAATCAAAGGGATGACTAGAAAAGCGCCGGACGCCCGTTTAGCGATGCTTGCTGGTCACAATAAAAAGAATTTAAAGGTTTTCACCTGTATTTCTTACCCTTTCTTATTCTAAAAAAAAGGCAAATAGCCTCCGATAGTTGTCCCTATCACGAAAAAAGGCGCTGCATATTTTATAGTAAATGAAAAAAAGGAGGAATTCAATTGAATCAGGAAACATATCGAGTGAATTTAGAAGAATCAAGAGAGAGAAGATCAGACTGGAATGCGCTTGATCCGACATCAGAACACCCGCTAAGCTGCTATTTACCACATAATGATGATGATCAATCAGCTACTCAAACTGTAAGAGAATATCAAATATCTCAAGAACTGATTCTCGTTCGGGATTCAGCTGAAGTAAAAGTCAATACAACCGATACAAAAGCAGCTATTTCTCTTGTCGCTTCGTTAAATGCGTTTATCGCAGCTATTATTAACATCACTGTTGCCTCGGCTGATGATGCTGAAGAAATCAAACAAACTTTATTTTCATCAACCGGTATTAAGCAAGTTAATGTTCAAAAGACAGTTGTTGAAAATTCCCGCTGTGTAGAAGTCAATACAACGGACGTAAATCTCGCAGTAAATATTCAATTATTGTTGCAAATTATTCTTGCTCTTTTAGTAAACTTGGAAATCTTATAGAAAGTAATTCTCCTTCAGTGGAGGTTTTCTCCATCCCCACTGATGGTATATTGGACCAATCGGACCTTTCATTCCCCATCTATCTCTTTGTAAATTCGAAAATCTTGAGGTGGGGGTCTTGACTCGCCGTTAAGGTAGGATTACTGATTTCTCAAAATACCCCCAAACTGCTTTTATCAATTTGGGGGTTATCTCTTTTTAAATACTTGAATAAATTGGATGATTGCCTTTCGTTCTTCCAAACTCAATGAAGTTAACAATTTTGTTAAAGAGGAATTCGATAAATCATCGTAAATGGAATAATTTTCCCTTACGCTCATAATTTCATTAATATTATTATTATCTTCCAATAGAAAACAAAAATCCGCTAACGAAATTTGTAAAGCAACACAAAATTGATAAAGCAAAGTTAATGGGATCGGTTGTGCACCTGTTTCTATTCTGGATAACTTCGGTTGGGAAATATTTAGTTTATCAGCTAATTGTTTTGTCGTGTATCCTTTTTCTTTCCGGATTTTCCTGATTAATTCGCCAATTTGTTGATCATTTATCACGATTTACCACTCCCAACAATTTTTTCGATGGTCTTCCCTGTTTTCTATTTGTCATTTCTATGTATGGAAAGGCAATTTCTCTATGTATAGACGTGATACTTACTATTATCAAAAATTACTTATAATTTTCTTATTTACAAATGGTGTGTAATGTTTTATTCTATATATAGATAATAATTTAAAATGTATTCAATATGTGAATAAAGGTGGAATTCATATGCACCCCCCTGCCTTCGATCATCATTTTAACCAAATTGCACTGGAAAGAATCGAGTATATTCGCATGCAGTTTCATAATAATGCATGCTCAAAATCCCGTGACAAATGGGAAGAATACATAAATCAAATCGAACACTATCTTCCTGAAGAAAAAAAATACTTAGCTGCGCAAATGAGAGACGTTATTTTTCAAACGAGCGATGAATATGATTTAAAAGTGTTTAAACAAGGTTTTGCTGATGGTTGTTTATTTTTCAGCAGTATATTGGATAGACAAACTCCCGAATAATAAATGGAAATATATAACATTATAACATGGTTACCGAAATAGTAGGAAAAAAGTCGACAAAAGTCGGCTTTTTTTCATGATAAGTATAAAAAATCCGGAAAAAAAACTGACCGAACATCAATTTAATGACTATTAAAAGCTTTATTCTTTGTGTATAATCATAAAAGAATCCATTTGGTTTTTTAAAGGGGTAATTTATAATGAACACCGTGATTTTATTTGTTTTAGCATATTTGATTGGCTCGATTCCTTCAGGGTTAATTATCGGGAAAGTTTTTTATAATACTGATATTCGTGAACATGGAAGCGGGAATTTGGGAGCAACGAACACTTTTCGTACACTGGGAGTGAAAGCCGGAATTGTTGTTATGGTAGCGGATATATTAAAAGGAACTTTGGCGACCGGACTGGCTGATATATTTTCCTACTTTCAAATATCGTTAGAATGGTCAATTTCCCCTTTAATTATCGGTGCAGTCGCTGCGTTCGGTCATATGTATCCTATATTCGCTAATTTTCGAGGGGGAAAAGCGGTAGCAACCTCAGGCGGTGTAATTTTGTATTATGAGCCGGTGCTTTTTATCATTCTCATTCTTATCTTTATAATTACATTGTATTTATCAAAATATGTTTCTTTATCTTCAATGGTTGCAGGCGTTGTTGCCATTATTTATTCGTTATTTACAAGAGATATCCCGTTAATTGTTATCGTATTCTTATTAAGCGGATTTATTTTTTACCGTCACCGAGCTAATATCAAGCGGATCAAAGACAAAACCGAGCCGAAAGTAAAATGGTTGTAAAAAAGCCGGCCAAAGCAAGAGCCGGCTTTTTTACAAACCTCCAGATTTGTCTAACTCCGGTTGCTAAGCGGGTTCTATTTGTGCTTTTTTATTAATTATTTACCTCTACTGCATCCGTTTTTTCCCAGTAGTAATCGGCAAAAACTTCTGCCAATACATCGATTGTATTATACATCTCTTCCAATGTATTTTCCGGTCCGCCAACTTCGATTAAAATCGCATTTGGTGAAAGATCCTGATTATATACGCCGTTACCTTCATTTTTATCTTTGCTGTATACACCCCTGGACAAACTCGGATACTTTTCTTTCAGCTTTTGATTTAATTCAAGGGCAATTTTTTCGTTTTGTTCAAAATTCGGATGAGCCTTCCCAACAACAAAATATAGTTTTGCGTATTTTTTTCCATTGATTTCAGTCGTTGTTGTTTCCCGTTTCGCACTGTCACGATGAATATCAATTAAATACGTAAAATCATTATTTTGAGCTAATGCTTGTTGGACAACTTCCCGAGATGCATCGTATGATTTCGGGTATTTCCAACCTTTTGCAGCCAATAATTCCGGGATATCCGTTTTATCAGTGACAGATCCAATGCCTTTTTCCATTAATTTTTTCCCTAATCGTTCCCCGACCATGGTAATATTCACTTCTTTATGCTGTGCATCGGAAGCGTTACTAGCGTCTTTCAAGTGGGGAAGAAATGATTCTCTACTATGAGAATGGTAAATAAATACAGTATTTTTTTCTGGCTTTTTGACAGGCGGTATTGCTTCATCACCACCAAGATTATCCAAGCTTCCTTCAACAATTTCACGGTCCTTTAAAACTTCTTCAATCGGTGGAGATGATTCAATGGGTAAATTGGTAAAATCGGTACCTTCTCCTGCTACTAAAATATTGGATGTCATGGCAAATAATCCCGGTACCTCATCAAATATCAAACTTCGGACATCTTTTATATTAATATTTGTTGCAATTTTGATCGCATTTGTAAAAAGAGAATGATCTTCATTTGTTAACATTTTCGAATAATAATGGTTCTCTGAAGCTATCATTCTTAAAAAAATCTCTGAATCTGTTTTATCATCTTGAATTTCCTGTAAAAAAAAACTTGAAAAGAATAAGTTTGATTGACTAGTAACAACAGTAGCTGTTACTGATATAAGAGAAAATAGAAAGAAGAGGAATTTTAATATTTGCTTCATTTTAAGACCACCTATTAAATTTCGTTGTTTACTAATAGATATGAAATATGGCATTATTTTAGAAGAGAAATTTTTTTTTACAAGATTACAGGTAATCTTGACTTCTTGGATGGACTTCATATAAAATGGTAATCGTTTCAATGGTTGAGGATGATTGTATCTAAACACTTTCTAATTATCCTGTTTTAAAATAAAATGAATGATGAGGGAAATGAAAAATAAGGGGTTTAACCTATGATAGAAATGTTGACAGAAACGTATCAAGATCTTTTTATTTATTCATCTTATGTATTTGTCTTACTGTATTTATTAATTTTTATTTATAAACAATGGTCGCAAATTCACACTTCCCAATATCCATTAAAAAATATTGATACATTTCTAGTTATTGGGGATCCCAATCTAACTAATCAGGCTATTAATCGATTGGATATTTTTTTACTATGGTTGCCAAAAACCATTCGAAGGAAAGAAAGTAGTAGTGCAGATGAACCTGACGGATTATTCTTCCTTCAATACTAAAAACAGACTAGAGAAACTAAGAGGAGGAATAATATTGAAAAAAAGAAAATCGTTTTTTCTATCTATTTCGTTACTGCTGACCGTTATTTTATTGTCCGGATGTGCAGCAGCTGAAACGGAAGGTGCCGCATTTCATGACTATCTCGTCAGACCATTTATTATTTCTATTAAGGCGTTAGGAGAATTTTTTGGAAATAGTTATGGAATTGCTATCATTGTCATTACCATTATCTTAAGGACGGTTCTTCTCCCATTTGCTTTAAACACAGCGAAGAAACAAAAAGAAATGCGCGAGAAAATGGAAGTTATGAAACCGGAAATGGAAGCAATCCAAGCACGGTTAAAAGCTGCAAAAACAAAGGAAGAACAAGTCAAAATTCAACAAGAAATGATGGCGTTATATCAAAAACATAATTTCAATCCGTTGAATATGGGTTGTCTTCCAATTTTATTGCAAATTCCAGTTTGGACCGGGCTCTACTATGCCATCCGACTATCTCCAGAGATTTCAGATCATTCGTTTTTATGGTTTAATCTGGGAGAAGCCGATTGGGGGATGGCGATCTTAGCAGGTATTGCCTATTTTCTCCAATTTAAAGTTTCCATGGCAACAACACCGATAAATATTACACCTGGACAAAACGAACAACAGGCACAACAACAACAGCAAATGATGAAGATGATGGGCATCATGTCTCCGGCGATGATTTTAATTGCCTCACTATCAACAGCATCAGCTTTGGCTGTTTACTGGACGGTTAGTGGTATCTTCTTAATTGGCCAAACATATTTAACACGAAAATTATACCCGGTTACACCACAGCCAACCCAAGCAGTATCAGGGGCAGAAAGAAAGCCAAATCAATCCCCTAACAAAAAGAAGAAAAAGAAAAGAAAATAAAAGGATTTTATTGATTACAAAGTTAAAGACCAAGAATGTGAAAAGCATTCTTGGTCTTTCCTATTTATATTTCGGTTTTACACAATAATTTTAATGATGATCATGATGATCGGTTTCTTCAGTAGTTGTTAATTCACTTGGATCAACATCACCGATGATGATTTGTTGTTTTGGCATCACATGCATCCGTCTTGCAGTTACATGAACTTGAATATTGTAAACACCGGATGAATCAAAGTTTGTTTCTAATTGATAATTTCCTTTCTCCTGTTTTGTGAAATCAAGCATTTGACTTTCATCTTTACTACCGTTTTTCCAAATTTCAAATACGACTTCATCTGCGTCATCAACCTCTTCATTGCCTTGGGTAACATGTGCTTTGATTAAAACCTTTTCCCCTACTTCAGCTTTTTCCGGGACTTGTAAATCAACTTCCACTAATTCGGGTATTTCTTCTTCATTTGTTGTTTTATTCGCTGAAGCATTACAAGCCGTTAAAAATAAAGAAAATAGAATAAGAATAATAGTTAAATTGTTTAATTTCACCTTCATCCCCTTGCCCCTTTCGTTATCAACCCATTCCCAATCATTGTAATAAAAATGAACTGGTATTTTCAAATGTTTTCAGCAACCATTCATTTATTTAAACATTATGAAGCTCCAAGATTTGCCATTAACAATCTAATAATTATTAAAAAATCGGGAAGATTCCCATAACCCTTCTTGCTTCAAAATTTGTTTTTCAACATCTCCCAACAGATCAAAATGGGAGTATCCTTCTTTTCGATGATGAATCCATTCCTTTTTTAAACCGTATTGCTCTCCCCACCGGATCAATTTATTTATATCTTTGCATCCAACTTTTGTAACAGTTTTGGCCTTAGGAAATCGCTCATCATACCAATAATGCGTTAAAAATGCAATTTCCCCTTGATCAATCCTTTTTTTCCATTCATTTACATGCTGGCGGGTAATACCGAAAGCCATCCATATCCCCCCTATTGTCTTCTTTTCGCTTTTTCATAGGCGGCATGCCAATCAGGATGGGTTTTTCTGATGGATACCGGTCTGAAACTATCTTTTTTTACACAAACATGGGAAGAAGTTGCCGTTACAGCTAAATCCCCTGATTCTTTCCAAATTTCATAACCGTAGACTGTTTTTAATCCATTGTAATCTTCAATCCAAGTTTTTACTTGAACCGTTTCTCCGTATTTGCAAGGTTTTTTATAGGAAACTTGGATATCAAGGACTGGTGCAAGTATTCCATCTTTTTCAAGATC
This sequence comes from Caldibacillus sp. 210928-DFI.2.18, assembly GCF_020554505.1. Lineage (NCBI taxonomy): Bacteria > Bacillati > Bacillota > Bacilli > Caryophanales > Bacillaceae > Caldibacillus > Caldibacillus sp. 210928-DFI.2.18. The sequence continues at coordinate 84,133 of NZ_JAJCHL010000001.1, read as the reverse complement.
TGCATATTTAAAGCCCAACTCTTCAATTAAAGCTGTTCTGCCAATTTCCATCCAAACTAAATAATTTGCATGGTAAACAACGCCCATTTGGTCTGTTTCGGCATATCGTACTGGTATTTTTATTGTAGAAATATACATACTTACTCTCCCTTTAGTAAAATTTGAAAGGCAGCATTAATATCTTCTTTTGTGAGTCTATTAACACATGCTAAATCCAAAGTATGGTCTGTTTTCATTAACCGTAGTGACTGTTGTTGAATTGCCTCATGAATCAAATTTTCAGCAAAACGACCATTCCCTTTTGGTTTCTTTATCGATAATTCATGTTGCAATAATTGAATAGCATCTTTGTCCAGCTCGTAAGCATAACTTTTTGCAAAAAGCTTCATAATGGCAATTAATTCTTCTGCCGAGTAATCTTCAAAATGGAAAAACTTTTTAAAGCGTGATTTTAAACCGGGATTACTTTCCAATAATTGCTCCATCTCATTTGGATAACCGGCCAATATGATGACAAGATTTTCCCCGTGTTTTGTCATTTCATCAACAATCGTATCAACAACTTCTTTCCCGTAATCTTGATTATTTTCTCGAAATAAAGAATAAGCTTCATCGATAAAAAGGACACCGCCAAGTGCCTCTTGAATTTTCTTCTTTGTTTTTAAAGCAGATTGGCCAACATAGCCCGCTATTAAATCCGCCCTCCCTACAACAACAAGATGTCCACGTTTCAACATGCCACATTCCTTCAATAATTCTGCATAAATTTTGGCAACCGTTGTTTTACCTGTACCGGGATTCCCGGTAAAAACCGAGTGAAGCTGAATCGGTACAGAAGGATAATTATGTTCTTTTCTCAGTGTCTGCATTTTGACAAAAGAAATATATGTTTGCACCGCATCTTTTACTTCTTTTAATCCAACGAGTTTATTCAGTTTTTCAATTGGCGATAAAGAATCTTGCTCATTTTTGGCTGGTTTTTTGAAATCATTTTCATCAAGAACAGTGTAAAAAAATATTTCCGGTTGAGTTGATTGTTTTTGAAACCCTTTTTGAAAAATTGCCTGCATAATTAAATTATGTACTGCCCTGGCATTTCCAAACGTTTGATCTACTTGTTCTTGTTCAATTAAATAAGCTAAAGATTTTTTAGCCTTTGTTGTTAAAAGAAAATCATTGCTTCTGGCAATTTTTTGACCAATTTCCAGCAATTCTTCCAAGCTGTAATCGGGCAGTTCAATTATATTTGATTGCGGAAAACGACTCCGCAACCCCGTATTCGCATCTAAAAATTGGCGCATTTCTTCGGGATAACCTGCTAAAATAACTGAAAACTTTCCGCCATATTCCTTGCTTGTCATTAAGGAAACAAGCGTATCGATTGCGGTTTGACCGTAATCATTTCCGGATTGCCCGGTCCGTTTTAAGCTGTATGCTTCATCGATAAATAAAACACCACCCAGTGCTTTTTCAACAATCATTCGTACATTTTCTTCCGTTTGGCCAACGAATGAACCGACAAGTTGGGATCGGTTTGTTTCAATCACCTCTTCACTTGGCAAAACACCCAATTCATGGTAAATTTTTGCCAGTAAACGAGCAATCGTTGTCTTTCCGGTACCCGGATTTCCTAGTAAAATCATATTTAGGCTTGGTTCATCTTTCGTTTGCAATCCGAACTCTTTTCGTGACTTTTGAAATTTTAAGTAACGATAAAAGTTTTCAATTCTTCTTTTTACATCTGTTAATCCGATCATTTCGTTTAACTGTTGCAGTGCTGTTGTTTCTTGGTCCTCGGCTGGATCCACAAAATAATTTATCCACCTGTTTTTCAATTCAGTAATTGTTGTTACGGTTTCCTGGATTTGTTCAACTTGATTGACGTTATAAAAGGTCCGTCCGGATAATTCATCAAAGTCATTTAACCGTTTTTGAAGTTGAACAATTTCTTCAATAATTTTTTCAAGTACCTCGATAAGATCATCATACGTTTTTTTCATTTGTTCATTGTCTTTAAACAATAAAAGTTCATGCTGGAGCTGCTGTAATTCTTCATCGGCAAGCAATAAAAATGATTCACATACTTGTCTGTATTTTAATAATGTCGATTGCCGTTGGGAGCGATTATCAGATTCCCTTAGCGGCGGGAATACAAGTGAGTTAGTCAGTTGCCTTTTTTCCTGCAAACGATATGTACTTAAAGATGAAAGGGCCGGTTTATTTTTCGGATCGATTTTCAAAGCATGCTCCAGCCAACGTTTAATAAATTGTTGATTCATGCCTGTATTTAACAATTGATTTGTAAAGGACACAATCAGATCAGCTAAATATTTAGGTTGTTCAGATTTCAGTTGATCATAATTAGAAATGAGATAGTCAAGCATTTCTTGTTCACTATAGGTTTTCTTTATTTGCTCAGCTTTACTGCTATTCATTTTATTCATAATATAAATCACTTTCTAATGCTATTTTCACTTATTATACTTTTGAAAAGGTTTCCAGCGCAAATTAAGACAATGAAAACAAAACGGGAGATCGTCAAGACCTCCCTGTAGTACCTAATTACTCGTGTTGCGAATGGTATTCATCTTTAATTTCATCCCGCATGGCTGCAATGCTTTCTCTACGACGTTCATTTTTGTTACGAATTTGTTGTTCTTGTTCCTCACTAGCTGTTTTCATAGATTGTTCAGCCTCATGAATATTTTCAATTGTATTTTGTACCATATTTTGCAGTTTTTCTACATTATCAGACCGATCATCCGGTTTCGGAGTATGATTCATTCAATTTAGCCCTCCTTGATGTAATAAAGGTTCTATCTTATTTTTAACAGTTATCGGAAAACTATACGAATACAATAAAATTGAATAAGTAATTTGGCGTTATTCCCCTTTTGTTTGAATTACTTGCGCATGCTGACCGGATTGATCTTGCATTTTCTTCCCTTTGTTTCCTCCGTATTTCCTTGGCTGCATTCCGATATGGTCCGGTTGGTATGCTTTAGCGTTCCTTTTTGGATTACTCATCTTATCCCTCCTCTTTTATCCCGCCTTAACGGGCAATAAGCTCCCATCTCAAGATTTTCGAGTTTAGAAAGAAGTTAAATGTGGACGGGCTGCCCGCATGCGTCCGATTGGTTCAACTAACCATCCGTGTGGAGATACCCTACACTTTATTTATCTTGTATCTAATACAACCGGTTATGTAAAGAAAAAAATGTAAGCAATGTCGACGCTTACATTTTTTCCAAAATTTATTCTGCCTTTTTTATTTGTTTTTCTTCAATTTTTCTTTCAATTTTTTCCATAATTTCCTGATCCTTTAAAATTTGTGATTTATTTTGTTTAACAAGTTCGGAAAATGAGCGATTTCTACTTTTTCCCAATTTTCTCACACTCCTTTATATTCATAATATCACATATTATTGACAAAAGCTCGCTAAATTATGACAAAAATTTGACATTTTTTTGTTGATTTAGAAAAAAAATTAAAAAAACCTGCCCTTCTATAAAGGACAGGTTAAAGATAATATGAATTAGTTTTTCGCAACTGCTTTTTTCTGTAGTTTTTCACGTAATACCATTTGCAAAATACCACCGTGGCGATAGTAATCAATTTCAACTTCCGAGTCGAAACGAACAAGCGCTTCAAATTCAATAACATCGCCATTTTCTTTTTTCGCAGTAACTTTTACATAATCACGTGGTTTGACATGTTCATCAATATGAACATCAATGATTTCATTTCCGGTTAAACCAAGTGTATCCGCACTTTCACCTTGTTTAAATTGTAATGGTAAAACACCCATCAATACAAGGTTGGAGCGGTGAATCCGTTCAAAGCTTTGGGCAATAACAGTTTTAATTCCAAGTAAATTCGTACCTTTCGCCGCCCAGTCACGTGATGAGCCCATACCGTAATCATTACCGGCAAGAACAACAAGTCCAACACCTTTTTCTTTATATTTCATGCAAGCATCATAAATTGACATAACTTCACCGGTCGGCCAGTAAGTTGTATAGCCGCCTTCTGTTCCCGGTGCAATTTGGTTACGGATCCTGATATTTGCAAAAGTTCCGCGCATCATTACTTCATGGTTACCGCGACGAGAACCATAAGAGTTGAAATCACGTGGTTCAACACCTTTTTCTCTTAAATATTTTCCGGCTGGTGTATTCATTCCGATTGATCCTGCCGGAGAAATATGGTCAGTTGTGACAGAATCGCCAAATTTACCAACTACTCTCATACCGGTTAATGGTTTTACTTCATCAGGTTCCGGTTTCAAGTTTTCAAAGAATGGCGGGTTTTGAATATATGTTGAATCTGAATCCCAATTGTATAACGGATCATCACTCGTTTCAATGGCATTCCACCGTTCATTATCATCGAAAACATGTTCATATTGTTTGCGGAATAATTCCGGTGTAACTGTACGTTTTACATAATCGTTTACTTCATCCGTTGTCGGCCAAATGTCTTTCAAGAAAACATCATTTCCGTCTTTATCTTTACCAATTGGATCGTTTTGAAGATCGATATCCACTGATCCGGCCAAAGCATAGGCAACAACAAGAGGCGGTGAAGCTAAATAGTTAGCCTTAACTAGTGGATGAATTCGTCCTTCAAAGTTACGGTTACCGGATAAAACGGATGTAACTAAAAGGTCTGCATCACTTACAGCTTTTTCAATTTCAGGTAAAAGCGGACCAGAGTTACCAATACATGTTGTACAACCATAACCGACAAGATTGAAACCGATTTGTTCTAAATAAGGTAATAAGCCGGAATCTCTTAAATAACCGGTAACAACTTTTGAACCTGGTGCCAAAGACGTTTTAACATATTTCGGTGGCTGTAAACCTTTTTCAACAGCTTTTTTCGCAACAAGTCCGGCACCTAGCATAACATACGGGTTCGATGTATTTGTACAGCTTGTAATTGCTGCGATGGCAACAGCACCGGTTTTCATTTTTACATTGGACCCATCGGCGAAAGTAACTGTTGTTTCTTTATCTAATTCTTCAGGTTTTAAGCCGAAGCCTTGGTTACCGGCAGGTGCACTAATTGCTGTATGAAATGCTTCTTTCATTTTTGACAATGGAATTAAATCTTGCGGACGTTTTGGCCCGGAAAGATTTGCTTCAATTGTTGATAAATCAAGCTCAATAACATCAGTATAAACCGGTTCTTCATTTTCCGGTGTAAAGAATAGATCATTATTTTGTAAATAAGTTTTTACTAATTCAATATGTTCCTCACTGCGTCCGGTGAGCCGTAAGTATGACAAAGATTCTTCATCAACCGGGAAGAAACCGCAAGTAGCCCCGTATTCAGGTGCCATATTGGCAATGGTTGCCCGATCAGCAAGCGGCAATGTTGATACACCCGGTCCAAAGAACTCGACAAACTTCCCAACAACCCCTTTTTGCCGTAAAATTTGCGTTACTTTTAATGCTAAATCTGTTGCTGTTGCGCCGTTTGGCAATTGATTTGTCAATTTAACACCAATGACTTCCGGGATAGGGAAATAAGACGGTTGTCCGAGCATCCCTGCTTCCGCTTCAATACCGCCGACACCCCAACCAAGTACACCAATACCGTTAATCATTGTCGTATGAGAATCAGTACCTACTAACGTATCAGGGAATGCGATATATTCTCCATCGCCTTCTTCCACAGCATGAACAACATTGGCCAAATATTCCAAATTCACTTGGTGAACAATACCTGTGGCCGGTGGTACAGCCCGGTAATTATCAAATGCTTTTTGTGCCCAGCTCAGGAACTGATAACGTTCTGCATTACGCTTAAATTCGAGTTCCATATTTAAACGCAATGCATCATTTGTTCCGTACTTATCAACTTGTACTGAATGGTCAATAACTAGATCAACCGGTATTTCCGGATTGATTTGATCTGGATCACCACCAAGATCTGCCATTGCCTTTCTGAGCGAAGCAAGATCAACTACAGCAGGAACTCCGGTAAAGTCTTGTAAGATTACTCGTGAAGGTTTGAACGGTACTTCGGCATCCTTCACTTCATCAGAACCCCATTTTGCCAAATGGTCAACGTGTTCCTTTGTAATGACACGTCCATCTACTTGTCGAAGGACTGATTCAAGTAATACCCGGATCGAATAAGGTAGACGGGAAATTTTTGCTACCCCTGCATCTTCAATTGATTTCAGACGATAATAATGATATCGTTTTCCGTTTAGTTGAAAGGATTTCTTTGCATCGTATAGTGCTTTGTTTGACAAAATAACTCCCCCCTTAAAGCAAATAGTAGAAAAGTTAGACATTCGAAGTCCAATATAACTTTCCTTTTAGTCTATATTAATATAATTTATAAGATAAGTAAATTATGACTATATTATTGTTATACATAATTTTTTCTTATCATTTTACTGAAATAACCATCAGTAAAAATGAAAACTATTATGTTACGATAATTAGCTGCCAACCAGAAAAAATTGCAAAGTGGCTGGAGCAGGACAAAAACCTTCCTATAGTCAATTTACTATTATTTTTTATAAAGTAAAAAAAAAGCAATCAAATAATTGATTGCTTTTTACCTTGATGGGGCATGCAGGGCTCGAACCTGCGACCCGCTGATTAAGAGTCAGCTGCTCTTCCAACTGAGCTAATACCCCGTTCTGTTGACAAAGAAAATTTTACTGCTTTTAAGAAGACTTGTCAACAGTAAATGTGAAAAAAAACTCAAAAAGGACTATCCCAATGGAATAGTCGCGAAAAGCTTATTCTAGATTTTGTTTCATTGTATCAATCTCTGCTTGGTAATTTTCCAGTTGTTTTCTTTGCGTTTCACTAGCTACTTCATGTGCGTTTTCAAGTTGTTGTTCCGTTTCATCAATTTCCTGCTTCAAACGTTGCAGATAATGCCCGTATTCCGATGAAGAAGGATCAAGTTGTTGATAAATATCTCTAGCTTGTTCCATTCCTTGCTCCGCCGCTTGAAACGCCTGTTGTTTATTTTTATGGTAAGGCATAACATCACCCCTTTTTTATCGTGCTCATTAGGAAAAATTTTATTCGATTATCTTTCATTCTTTATGAACATGCTATACTCAAAGGTCCCCTAAAATTGTAAGGAGGGAAAACAATGAATAAAAATGATGGTTCAGACGTACGGAAAAATGCCAGAAAAGGTGATGGTAATGGAACACAGCCCGAACCGTTAAGTGGGTCAAAAAAGGTAAAAAACCAAAATCATTCAAGAAAAAATAATAATCCGGGGCATGGGATGTAATTTGTTGTAGTCTTCAATATCAAATATATAAAATTCAAATAATTTAACGAATTTTTTATGTCACTAAATAATAAGTGATACGTAAAATAGAGGTAATACGATATATTTTCATATGGCTCAAATTTGGGGGGACCTAAAATGAATGGGAAAGATGAAAACGCCCCATTTGATTCCAAATTAATTGAAAACTGGTTTGAACAGTTTTTTCTTGATCCACTTACAACTTACTTGGATGAAACAGTATTTCGTATTGACCTATTCGAAACTGAAAATGAATTTATTGTTGAGGCACTTTTACCGTCTTGTCAAAAGGAAAATATCCATGTTGCTGTTAACGGACAAGAACTTTCCATAAAAGTAAAGGATCACAAGAAAAATCATCCTCATTCCCACAATTATAAAATACGAACGGTTACGTTTCCCATGTCGATTGATGAACTCAAGATAGATACACGGTTTGAACATGATATACTTGAAATAAAATTATACAAAAAAGATAAATAATAAAAATATGAGGCGTCACGGCAGGTTTGCCTTGATGTCATTTTTTTAGTGACTGGAAATTCTCACCAATTTGGAGTAAAATTGTCAAAAATAGCAAAAATCATATGGAGGAATTTTAAATGGCACAATCATTCCAACAATATTTAGATACTAATCAAAGCGAAAACTTGGAGCAATTAAAAGAATTTTTAAAGATCCCCAGCATCAGTGCTTTATCTGAACATAAAGGAGATGTCCTTAAAGCAGCAGAATGGCTCCGTGATGAACTGACAAGAATTGGTCTCGAACATGTTCAAGTGCTAAAGACAAAAGGCCACCCTGTTGTATATGGCGATTGGCTTTATGCCGAAAATAAACCGACAGTGCTTATTTATGGCCATTATGATGTCCAACCGGTTGACCCGTTAAACTTATGGGAAACACCTCCATTTGATCCGGATGTCCGTGACGGAAAAATATATGCCCGTGGTGCCAGCGATGATAAAGGACAAGTATTTATGCATATTAAAGCACTTGAGGCGCTACTTCAAACGGACGGAAAACTTCCTGTTAATGTAAAAATCATTTTCGAAGGTGAAGAAGAAATTGGCAGCCCAAACTTACCGATTTTCTTACAAAGCCATAAAGAAATGCTGCAAGCGGATGTGTTGGTCATTTCTGATACGGATATGCTTGATAAAGGTAAACCGTCGATTTGTTATGGTCTACGGGGCTTAACCGGTTTGCAAATTGATGTCAAAGGGGCTAATAGTGATCTTCATTCCGGCAGTTTCGGCGGCGGAGTGCAAAATCCTGCCCATGCCCTTGTTGAAATTCTCGCTTCTTTTCATGACAGTGAGGGTCGAATTTTAGTAGAGGGATTTTACGATAAAGTTGAGGAAATTACTGAAGAAGAAAAGAAAGCAATTGCTCAAGTCCCTTCTGATGATGAAAAAATTCGTCAAGAACTTGGTGTACCGGAACTGTTTGGCGAACCCGGTTATAGCTTCTATGAACGAACTTCTTATCGTCCAACCTTGGAAATTAACGGCATGTATAGCGGCTTTCAAGGTGAGGGCATTAAAACGGTATTACCTAATACGGCAACTGCAAAAATTACTTGCCGACTCGTTCCAAATCAAGATCCTGCAGAAATTTTTCAATTATTAGTAAAACATATTGAAAATCATAAACCTAAAGGGGTTACCGTTCAAATCACTCCATTTGACCAAGGTTCACCTTTCTTAACACCATTTGATCACCCGGCTATCCAATCTGCCGGACGTGCTTGTGAAAAAGTTTACGGGACAAAAGTGGCTTACACAAGAAGTGGTGGCTCAATTCCGATTGTTGCCGATTTTAATGAAACATTAAATATTCCGGTTGTTTTGCTTGGATTTGCCTTGGCCAGTGAAAACTTTCATGCACCCAATGAACATTTTCATTTAGAAAACTTTTATAAAGGGATGGAGACACTGTGCCATTATTGGTATGATCTGGCGGAATCCTTATAAGAAACGTTTGACTTTTATTAATTCAGTTAGGTTTCGAGTATTAGGGAAGTTCCAAGTGCCTGGAGCAGCCCTAATACTCATTTTGCTTACTCCTTTTCTAGATAGCGGATATAATCATTTAATAAGTCGATTACATATTCTGCCTCTTCTTCCTTAAATGAGAAGAAATTTGTTTCTTGTACTTCATTCTCATCTTCCTCAAAAATCACACTTCGATAGAGCAAGCCGTCCCCATTCTCGGTATTGACACCTAATTTTAAAAGAATAGTAAAATGGTCACCACCGTTCCAGTTTTGTTCAATTTCTAAATGTTTATTATTTGAAATCCACTGAATATTTTCTTCAATAACATCAATCTCGCTATAAGGGAATTCGTCTTCCAATTCTTCATTTTCTTAACTGCTTTCCACTTGCTCGTTTTCGTCATCTTCCTCAACATGATCCAAAAAGTCAAAAAATGCATCATAGATAAAGTCAATGATCTCTTCCAACTCAGTAAAAAGAATTTTTGAATTTAATTCAAAATCCTCATTCCAATAGTAAGAATAAAGTTCTTGATTTACCGGATCGAAGTAAATGGTGCAAAATTCAAAAATCTTTGTATCTATCTCTGTATAAAAAGATAGTGACGGGTGTTTTTTCGTCGTATTCACGGTTAACCGAATTTCGTAGTCATCAAATTTTGCACTCACTTCAGGTAAGCTTATACTGATTGCTTGTTCAATTCGAGACAACCATTCTAAGTTACTCAAATAAAATCCCTCCTTGTTTTCTGTACCATTCCTATGAATCCCCATTTTCAACTTTTTTATGTAAAACAGTTCCCGTTTTTTAACTTTTTTGAATAGATAAAATAAAACAGGGGATGCTCCTAATTGGATAGCCCCCTTCCTTATTTGCTTTATTGGTTTCGGCTTACTGTTAAAACTCGTGGAGATGCTGACAAAAGAAACGCCATAACAAACGAACAGAGCAAAAATGAACCCAACCAAGCAGAGCCATTTACGATTAAAGAATATACCCAAGCCGGCTGTCCTTCAGGTGCGTAACTTCCCCAAAAAACGATTCCGGCAATGTAATGCCATATATATCTAGCAACACTACCGATAAACATAGCGAGAACAGCAAAACCTAAACCGGCCAATTTTTGTCCTTCACGAAATTTCCTTTGTATTACATTCATAAATAAGCCGGCAAATCCGACACAAGCAAATGCAACAAAATATTCAACAAGAAATTGGAACCAGTGAAGAAAAGTAACATCTCCTGTTACTACTTGCAGCAGTCCCCAAAGCAACCCGGATACTACACCATATCGGAATCCCCAACGGAAAGAAACGATAAATACCGGTACCATAGCAAATGACATACTAATCCATGGTCCCAATTGAATTGACGGCAACAAATCAATGATCAGTGCCAATGCCGCCATAATGGCAGACTCAATTAATGGTTGTAATTGTTTTGAACGCATAAAAAAACCTCCTATGTTTTTTTATCAAACGTTCCATAGGAAGCTAAGAAAAGTAGAAAATAAATCCTACCTCTCTTCCACAATCCCTACGCTAGTATTAACTAGACAGGTTCAAAGGGTCTGAATAGCTCTCTTTACGATTGCTATTCACTCTCAGCAACAGCTCCCCCTGTGGAAACGTTGATTTCATTGTCAAAAATATTATAGTACAAATCTTGGAAAATGGAAAGTTTTTAAAAACAAACATATTCAAAAAGGGAACTTTATTCTTTGGTGGGAATCAATATCCTCACTGATTATTTGACCGAACCAATCGGACGTTTTATAGGTTTCCTCGCGCCCGTTTGACTGAAATCTTAATAGGAGTACTAATTCCCATAAAAAACGGGAAGGATTCGTACTACTCCCTCCCGTTTCCCTATCTTTAGCTTGAGGTCGTTTCCACCGTTACTGTTTGTTTATTTCCATCTCGGTAAAAATCGATTTTAACGGAATCTCCCGGTGTTACTTTGCTATATAAATATTTTCTTAATTCGGTAACATTTTTTATTTCATTGCCATCAATGCCAACAATGACATCATTTACTTTCAAACCTGCTTTAGCAGCCGGTGAGCCCGGTTCAACAGCGGCAACGACGATACCGTTTTCCAAGTTTCCAAACATACTCTGACGATAAAATTGAACAATATTCGATACATCATACATTTGAATACCTAAATATGGCCGTTTAATTTCACCGTTATTAATCAACTCTTCAGCAATTGGAATTACATCATTACTCGGAATCGCAAATCCTAAACCTTCCACACCGTCCTCAGCAATTTTTAAACTATTAATTCCGATAACTTCCCCATTTGCATTAATCAAAGCACCACCACTATTGCCGGGATTAATGGCTGCATCCGTTTGAATAGCCGTGATTTCCCATTCCCCTGCGGATGTATTAACTGATATCGAACGTTCGGTAGCACTGACAATCCCTTGGGTTACCGTTCTTGAAAACTCTTCACCAAGCGGATTTCCAATCGCAATCACCTCATCACCGGTACGCAATTGACTGGAATCTCCAAAACTAGCTACTTCATTAACATATTTTCCGTCAATTTTCAGAACTGCTAAGTCGGTCAATGCATCGGCACCAACGACTTCTGCTTTTACTTTTTCACCGCTATATAATGATACTTGAATCTCGTTTGCCCCTTCGATGACATGATTATTTGTAATAATGTAACCATATTTATCATCCTTCTTAAAAATGACACCCGAACCCGATCCGGTTTGAACACTTTCTGATTGCAAATTAAACTGACTTTGCATTTTTTGAAGATTAATAACACCAACAATGGTCGGTGACATTTCTTCAACGATATCGGCAATGGTTGCTTGATCTGCTTTTGTAAACGTGCTCGTATACACCGCATCTTTTGAAACCGGTTGAACTACTTTCGCGTCTGATGTCGTATCTCCATCATCATTTCCATTTGCCGGAAATCCAAAATAAGAAACAAGACCAACTGTTAATACAGAACTTATGATACCAACTAATAAATTTGATCCGATTGTTTTGATATTGAATTTCCTTTTCTTCTTATTTCTATCCTCATTCAAATGATCGTTCGGGTCACTGCTTGTATTTGTTGAAGAATGACGAACAGTTTCTTGGGAATTTGCATGTTCCTCGTTTGTTTGTAAATCATTCCCATCCGATTGTTTTGTCGTTTTATTCATCGCATTTTGATCAACATTTTGATCGTTATCAATTGGTTTGTCGAAAGATTCATCATGATTTTTGTTTGTGAAATCTTCCATGTTTATTATCCTCCCCTCTCTTTTTTCTACAATTATTTTAGACAAAAATTATGAATAAATTATGAATAGAAGTAGAAAAAAAATGAAAAATGTACAGGAATTTATAAAAAAAACACTTACCAAAAATGATTAAGTATCATCCAATTCAATCATCTAGGTGAGAATAATGACCTATAGGATTTGAACGATTCATGTTATTATGATTATAAACTTGCTTACGTAGATCGTATTCTTTTTTCGATAAAATCATGTTAAAGTGGGGTGATGATGTTGGAACCGACACTTTGTCCACGGGTAGAAAAGGCCTTTGAAATCATTGGGAAACGTTGGACAGGATTAATTATTTACCAATTAATGAATGGTCCCATGCGGTTCTGTGAAATCGAAAGTTCCATACCGATTAGCGGCAGACTCCTTTCAGAACGCCTTAAGGATCTGGAAAAACTGGGGATTGTATCAAGACAAGTATTCCCGGAAGTGCCGGTCCGGGTGGAATACTCATTAACCGAAAAAGGATTGGCATTAAATCCGGTGATGAAGGAATTGCAAACTTGGGCACTGAACTATATAGATGGATAAGTAAATGTAGTGAAAAAAATTACTAAAAAACAACAAAAATGCCAGCTGACCACTTTCCTCTCGTGATCACCTGGCAGATTTACTTATCCTTTTGTTGCTTCTAATTCAAGTGAGATGTTTACTTCATCACCAACAAGTACGCCGCCGGTTTCTAGTGCAGCATTCCATGTTAATCCATAATTGCTTCGATTGATTTGTCCGCTGACGGAAAAACCAGCAGTTTCAGCACCAGTCATCGGATTTTTAGATAATCCAACGAGCTCCACTTTGAATGTTTCTGATCGTGTAACACCACGAATGGTCAAATCGCCGGTTACAGCATACTCATTATCCCCTGTTTTGACAATCTTTGTAGCAGAAAACGTTAATTTCGGATAATTTTCTACATCAAAAAAGTCTGCAGATTTTAAATGTCCATCACGGTCTTGGTTTCTTGTGTCAATGCTTGCCAAATCAACGACAAAATCAATATTTGCGGTTGTTAAATCGGTCGGGTCAGCCTCAATTGTTGCATCAAACGTATGGAATGTTCCTTTCACTTTTGAAATCATCATATGTTTTACAGAAAAATCAACACTGCTATGAGCTGCATCTAAAACCCATTTTTCTTTTGCCATAATTAATTCCTCCATTTCAACTTACTTTATGTAAGCTTATTTATATACATAAGTATAAGAGCAAAAGAAATCACTGTCAATTAAAATATCTCGATTTAAAAATATTTTTTTTAGAAATAAATTAACCCTGAATGTTAGCCTCGGCTTTACGAAAAATTTATTGGCACTGAAATTTTGAGCGTTTTGATATTATTTCGCCTATTAATAAACGGAAGAAAATAGACAGCAACTTTTGCTCAATCCATATCAAAAATTGCAGCAACTACATGGATGTATTCGGTTAACACTTTTTCAAGCTATGAAATGAGTACAACACCTCTCCTAAGAAAGGTGTTGCTTGTTTTTTCATATGTTTTTATAATGCTTACTTAAAAATTCATCCAAGATTACTTTATGGCCTTTTACCAATTGTCCGGGTAGGTTATCCGGATGGCAAAATCGGACCGATACCGATTCTGAAAAATCGACCTTCATTTCCCCTGAAAAATGCTTTGTATAATATGCAACAGTAACCATAAAAAACTCATCCCCATTTTGTGCACGGACAAAATATTCCGGTCCTGAATACACATTAATAAATTGTAATTGATCAACGACGAGACTGGTTTCTTCAAATACTTCCCGACGTGCTGTTTCTTCCGTTGTTTCTCCCAGTTCCATTAACCCACCCGGTAATCCCCAAAAACCAGTAGGATATGTTCTTTCCTGTAATAAAATTTCACCTTCATCATTTACAATAACAGTAACAGAACCTACCAAAATAATAGGTCTTGATCCAATAATTTTACGTAAATCCTCAACATAGCCCACATGAATAACCCCTGTCATTTTATTTTTCTATTTGTATTATATTAATTAATTGCTTCATTGGAAAGATATCAAGGATGGGAACTTAAATCACTATTCCATTAAAATTTTGCAAAGATTAATAAACAATCATACAGCCTTGATCTTTTTTTGTTATAATATTGATTAATTGGTAAAGAAAGGATTGTTTATATGAAAAGAGAAAAATCTTGCGGTGCCATTGTTTTTACATCCGAAGAACCTCACAAAGTTCTGCTTATTAAACATCAAAACGGCGGGCATTGGGCATTTCCTAAGGGACATGTGGAAGAGGACGAAACTGAAACTGAAACTGCCCTTCGTGAAATTGCAGAAGAAACCGGTCTTCAAGTTGAATTGGATACGAACTTTCGCAAAGTGGTTACTTATTCTCCTGCCGAGGGCGTTTTAAAAGAGGTTATTTATTTTCTTGCTTACACAAAACCAACTGCCATTCATCGTCAACTGGAGGAAGTAAGTGATGCAAAATGGTTCCCGTTATCTGAAGCCATCGACAAAGTGACCTTCGATAATGACAAACATATTCTTAAAGCTGCGATTGATTATATAAAAAAACCAGAGTAAAAATGCTCTGGTCATCTAGAAATTTGAGATCTTGTTAGCCAAGGTCTCCATTCAACTTAAATTTTCCGATATAACCACACCACGCTTTTTCATTTCTTCAATATAAATATCACCGGGAACAATTTGTTCAGGTGGATAAACGCCTCTTTTTGTAATAATACCATTTGCAATCATTTGTGCAACAACTGAAATCGTATTCGCTGTTGCTCTCGCCATCGCGGTGATATTTTTAGTTGAATCCTTAAATGTCACCATTTCATACGTATAAGTAGCTGGATTTAAATCTTTTTCCCCTGAAACGATTACCCGTAATAAAGTGACATCGTCTTTATCTTTTAATTCAACAATCGGATCTAGGACCTTTAATAGTACTTTCCTTGGATTAATGGTTTTTCCGTCAACTTCAACTTCATAATCTGTTCTTGTAAGATTTAAATCAACAAGTAATTTCATCTTTTTCGCATGACCTGGATAACGAATCGTTTTATATTCCAATGTTTCTAATTCCGGATAAGAAATAGATAATGTTGAAGTTCCGCCTGATGTATGAAAGGCTTCCAGTGGACCAAATTTTTCAAAATAAATCGGTTCTATTTCAGATAACGATGGTACAACCATTAATTTTCCATTACGAATAATTAAAGAAGGATCGGTGTAGTGATCAAGTAAACCTTCCATTGAGAACACATGATTGTATTCTAATGGTGGATCCGGTCTTACCGGAATTCCGCCCACGTACATTTTTACCGCTGTTGCTTTATCAAGCTTACTGTATCCATAACCTGATAAAATATTAATCATACCCGGAGCTACCCCTAAATCAGGGATAATGGTAACTCCGGCGTTTTTCGCATCATTTTTTAATGCAAGTACTTTATCCGTCATATGACCGATATGACCACCTAAATCTACAGAATGAACACCCACTTTAATTGCCGTTTTTGCGACGATTTCATTAAACGAGTAAAATAGTGCATTAATAATACAATCAAATTGACTCATAAAATTCGCCAGTTCTTCTTCATTACGAGCATCGACTTGAAAGGGAGTCAATTTTTGAGATTGAATTTGTTCACATACTGTTTTTGCACGGTTAAAATCAAGATCAGCCAATCCGACTGTTGTTACACCGGAACTTTCCGCCAAGTCCCGGGCTGCTTCTTTGCCCATAAGTCCAGAGCCTAACACACCGATTTTCATCACAATACTCCTTTCTGTATTTTTTATATTGTGACAAGTCAAAAAGTTTGTGACCATTAATTTTTATTCATTCTAATAATCACGATGACTTTACTAGTTGTTTAACTGATTCAGTATCATTTTGAACCGTTTGTAAGTTGCTGCTTTAGTAGGAAATCTTGACATGATATAGTATTGGAATATTTTGCCATTAATCTGGTTTCATTTGTAGTTGAAAGTTTAGCGGGGTTCAGTAAGGTGGAATAAAGTGAAATTTCCATCAAGGGAGTTCTCTATCCCCACTGATGGTTAGCTGTACCAATCAGGCACTTATCTTCCCCCCTACATCCTTGATTTCTCTTAAGCCTCAAGGGGAAAATTTAGTGACCGTTTATGCGGGATAAATTTTCAGTAAAAAGACGAAAGGGGTAAGAAATGCAAATTGCAACAAACAAGGATGAAATACCCCTTTTATTATCAAATTGAGTTTTACTTGATATTCAGTTCATTGTTA
Organism: Caldibacillus sp. 210928-DFI.2.18; assembly: GCF_020554505.1. Lineage (NCBI taxonomy): Bacteria > Bacillati > Bacillota > Bacilli > Caryophanales > Bacillaceae > Caldibacillus > Caldibacillus sp. 210928-DFI.2.18. Next base: position 67,277 of record NZ_JAJCHL010000001.1, on the reverse strand, counting down.
CCTTCCCAAGCTGGTAGCATTTTGTTTAATGGTTTATCCTTTCGATAACCTAACACATACTCTGCTTGCATAATTGTATGGATTTCTCTTGTTCCTTCATAAATAACCGGTGCTTTCGAATTCCGTAAAAATCGCTCTACCGGATATTCATCGGAGTAACCGTAGGCTCCGTGAATTTGGACAGCATCATCGGCAGCTTTATTGGCAAAGTCACATGCCTGCCACTTTGCGAGTGAGGTTTCACGTGTATTACGTTTTCCTTGATTTTTCAACTCCCCAGCCTTATAAACAAGTAGTCTGCTCATTTGTAAACCTGCTTCCATATTGGCAATCATTTGCTGGACTAATTGATGTTTACCGATAGGTTCTCCAAACGTTTCCCTTTCATGACAATACTTTACACTTGCTTCCAGACAGGCCATGATTTGACCAACTGCACCGGCAGCAACCGTAAAACGGCCGTTATCGAGGGCAGACATCGCAATTTTGAATCCTTCACCTTCTTCACCAAGTAAGTTTTCTTTTGGTATTTTCATATTTTCAAAAAATAACTCCCCCGTATTACCGGAACGAATCCCTAATTTTCCTTTAATAGCTTTAGATGAAAAGCCTTCCCAAGTCCGTTCCACAATGAATGCAGACATCCCGTGATATTTCTTTGTTTTATCGGTATAAGCAAATACGATAAAATGATCGGCAATATCACTAAGGGAAATCCATGTTTTTTGACCGTTAAGAATATAATACTCTCCCTCTTTTTTCGCGGTTGTTTGAATAGAAGCCACATCTGAACCTGCCGCCGGTTCCGTCAACCCGAATGCGCCAATTTTTTCCCCTTTCGCCTGTGGAACCAAATATTTTTGCTTTTGTTCTTCAGTACTCCATTGCAGTAAAGTTAAACTATTTAGTCCGGTGTGGACAGAAACCGCCGTCCGGAAAGCTGTATCTCCTCTTTCCAATTCCTCACAGACAATGGCAAGTGAATTATAATCCATGCCACTCCCACCGTATTTTTCCGGAATGCAAACGCCCATTAAACCAAGTTCACGCAGCTTATCGAAAATTTCGCGAGGGAATCCACCGGAACGATCCCATTCACGAATATAGGGAACAATCTCTTTATCTACAAAGCTTCTAACTGTTTCTCTTAGCATATTTTGTTCTTCGGTAAAATCAAAGTTCAATTTTTTTCATCTCCTATAAATAGTCCAAGTGATAATTTTAAACAATCGTGACAAAACTCCTGTTATAGTCGTGCGTAAAAAACAGTGCATTCATTTTCCACATGTCTCAGCAATGCGTTTTTACTCAGCTCCCTTCAATAAAATTTATGTTTTCCTCCATAAAATTATTTGTAAATCCCAATCATTTCTTTAACAAAAAAACCAGTTCAATAAATGACACGGAATAGATGATGTCATTATGAACTGGCAAAGTGATCTGCTTTTTGGCAGACCTGCAAAATGATGGAGGAAACACAAGTAACTAACAATAGAATGTTAAAACATGTGTTATTACTGTTTATTTTAATACAAAACCAAATATTTGTAAACGTTTTCTTTTTATTTTTGGGATTGATTATGAGCCTTCCGCATTTCAAGGTTTTATCATGAAGCGAAAAGGCAAAATACAATCCTAAGTATAAATTAACTTAGTCTGCTTTCCACTTGACGGCAAACTTCTTCAGCACTTAATCCACTGGCTTCAATGACTGAACCTTGTGTAACCGTATTATGCATCCCCATCATATTGGAGTCCAGACCTGTTACTACACAACAATCGCAACCGGAAGCATCGTTTTCATTTTTCAATTCTACCACATCATATCCTTTTTCCATTAATGCATGTTTTACATCTGTCAAAGAAGACGCAACACCGATTTTTGGCATACATTCCACCTCCTCATAGATAATTTTGCCTTTCGTGTCAAATTTATACATTTATTCATCATAATGACAAATCAATCATATTTTCCACTTTTTTGGCAATGATAACCTCATAGTAGATATTTTTATCTTACAAAAGCTTCCCTTCCCGATTTACAAAAAGGAAGTGTCATTATTAATACTTCCAGTGTTACCGCCTATCTAGGAAACGCGACTTTACTAGACTACTCAGCAACGAAAGGAGCAATTGTTTCATTTACGAGATCACTTTCCGCTTCTCTCGTGAAACAAGGAATACGTGTTAATTCGATTGCACCTGGTCCAATTTGGACACCACTCATTCCATCTACCTTTACAAGTGATCAAGTAGCAACGTTCGGGTCAACTACTCCGATGCAAAGAGCCGGTCAACCTGCTGAACTCGCCCCTGCCTATGTATTTTTAGCCAGCGAAGATTCCTCTTATATGACGGGTCAAGTTTTACACATAAACGGTGGGGAAATTGTTAACGGATAATGGAAGTGATTGACGAAAGTACATTCATCCGGTTGCTATAAGGTCAATTGTTACACTTATAATCTGATTTTATTGAGAATGCACAAAAAAACTTTATTTTGAGAGAAACATTATTTTATTTTTTTATTAATATCAAAAAAGAAGTCAAATTGTTACATACTTATTGAGAAATCGTTGAGTTCGGTACGTAAAACGCAAGAAAAAAATTTCATTGAAAAAGTTGCTTACTTATTCAATTAGGAGCTGGCCTTTTTGCACAGCTCCTAAATAGTATTTTTAAGAATTACTCATTTGATACTCGGACTAGTTGTTTTCCAATGTTTTTTCCATAAAATAAATCGATAAATGCATCCGGTGCGTTTTCCAACCCGTCAATAATCGTTTCCCGATATTTCAATTTACCTTCACTCACCCATTTTGCCAAGTCACGGTATCCTTCCGCAAAACGTTTAGAATAATTGGAAACAATAAATCCTTGCATTAAAATACTACGGGTTACTAACAGGCTTTGGAAACGTGGTCCATATTCAATTTTTTCATTATTATATTGAGAAATGTCACCACAAAGGACGATGCGCGAATGGAAATTCATAAAGCGCATCACTAGATCGGAAATTTCTCCGCCAACATTATCAAAATAAACGTCAATACCATTTGGGCAAGCTGTTTTTAACGCCTGCTTTATTTGATCTGTTTTATAATTGATAACTGCATCAAATCCCAGCTCTTCTTTTAAATATGCGATTTTTTCCTGGGAACCGGCAATACCAACGACATGACAACCTTTTAGTTTCGCAATTTGGCCGACAACCATGCCGACTGCACCGGCTGCCCCTGAGATGACAACCGTTTCCCCTTCTTTTGGTTTTCCAATATCTAGCAGCCCGAAATAAGCGGTTAAACCCGGCATTCCGATAACGCCGAGCGCTGTCGAAATCGGTGCTAAGTTCGGATCCACTTTTCGAATGTGGCGCCCGTTTGAAACGGAGTAATCCGCCCAATCAAGTTGCCCTTCTACAATATCCCCTTCTTGGAAATTCGAATGTTTCGATTCGACAATTTTACCGACTACCCCGCCGGTTAAAACTTTACCTACTTCAAACGGGTCAACATATGTTTTTATCCCGGTCATTCTTCCACGCATATAAGGGTCGACGGATAAAAAGATTGTTTGAATTAAAATTTCTCCTTCCTTAATCTCAGGGATAGCCTCTGTTACGATTTGGAAGTTTTCTTTTGTCGGCATTCCGCTTGGCCGGCTACCTAAAATGAAACGTCTGTTTTCATTTTTCATTTGAAACCCCTCACTTTCAATTACTGTGGCTGTAAAAATTGTTCTAAATTGGTCCGAACGACTTCCGGAATCGGCATTGTTTTTTGCTGTTCAAAATCGAAACTAACGAGTGTGGCTGTTCCCTTTGCGATGATGGTTCCGGAATCAGCATTGGTAATGAGATGTTCGACTGTAAAACTTTTATTTCCAATATTAGAAACAGTGGTCGCCACCTTTAATGTTTGACCTGCATAGCTCTGAGCAATATAATCACATTTTGTTGAAGCTAATATTAAATTTAATCCGGGTAAGGATTCATGATGACCGTAACCCAGTTCATTGAAAAATTTTGTCCGTGCTTCTTCCATATATAAAAAATAACTTGTATTATTTACATGTCCGGCCGCATCGGTTTCACTAAAACGGACATATACTTCAATTTCGTGCATAGCTAGTCTCCTTTTCTATTAAATTATGTATTTCTAAAGGTTTAATGTTCCTCCATCAATGATTAATGTTTCACCGGTTATAAAGGAGGATTCGTCTGAGGCCAGGAATAACACTGCATTAGCAATCTCTTCCGGTTTTCCGACTCTTCTTAATGCATTTGCCGTTGAAAGAATCGGCCATTTTTCCGACTTCTTCCAATCTTCAACGATATCTGTATCAATAATTCCGGGGGCGATGGCATTCACTCGTATATTTTTTCTGCCAAACTCGGTCGCGGCCGTTTTTGTTAAAGCGATGACACTGCTTTTGGATGCTGAGTAGGCGCTAACAAGCTTTTGTCCCTTTATCCCGGCGATGCTTGCTGTATTAATAATGGAACTGCCCGGCTCCATTTTTGGAATGACGTATTTCATTCCCAGAAAGACACCGGTCAAATTGATATTAATTACCTGTTGCCATTCTTCCAAAGAAACATCGGGCAATTTTTTCTCCATACTGCCTACCCCTGCATTGTTAAAAAGAATATCAATTTTTCCGAATGTATTCATTGTTGCTTCTGCCAATGACTGAACTTCATCCGGTTTGGACATATCTACTTTTATAAATAATGCGTCACCTCCCCTTTCTTTAATCATGCTGACAGTTTCGATGCCTTTTGCTTCCTGAATATCAGAAATAACGACCCGAGCACCTTCTTCAACAAATTTTAATGCAGTGGCACGGCCGATTCCTCCCCCACCGCCTGTAATAATGGCAACTTTATTCTGTAACCTCATCCAATCTTCCTTTCTATCTTTATTGAATTTCTATTTTGATATATTTACAATTAACTTTCCGTATGTTTTCCGCTCGGCCAAAATTTCTAATGCTTCCGGAACTTCTTTTAAATCAAATTCACGATAGATAAGAGGATGAATCTTTCCTTGTTCATAAAGGTTCATTAACTTCTGATGGATTTCTTTTACTCTTTCCGGATAAAGCTTTGCAAACAATCCCCAATGGACACCAACAATGGAATAGTTTTTTACCAATGCGTGGTTCACCGGAGCATCTGAAATTCTTCCGCCGGCAAAACCAATGACAAGGATTCTTCCATCAAAGGCAATACATTTTCGGGATTTGTCGAATACATCCCCACCGACCGGATCATAAATAACGTCTGCTCCTCGCCCATTAGTTTCTTTCTTAACAATATCCACAAAGTCATCACGTGTATAATCGATAGCAACATCTGCTCCCAATTGTTGACAAATTTTTACTTTCTCAGCTCCGCCCGCCGTAGCAATTACTTTTGCTCCAATCGCCTTACCAAGTTGGATGGCAGCAGAACCAACTCCACCAGCTCCGGCATGAACGAGTAATACCTCACCAGTTTTGAGATTTGCCCGATGATGCAGTGCATAGTAAGTCGTTTGATAGGTAATAAATATTCCGGCAGCTTCCGAACTTGACATTGAATCCGGAATTTCGTAGACGGAATGTTCCGGAATGACGACATACTCCGATAAACCGCCATTTGGTAAACCGGGGGTAGCAAGAACACGTGTGCCTATTTTGAGATTGCAACCTTCCCCAACATCTCTGACAACCCCGGAAATTTCAGAACCCGGAGTGAAAGGAAGCGGGGGTTTTTCCTGGTATTTTCCTTGACAAAGTAAAATATCAAAGAAATTTAACGCCGCCGCTTCAACTTCTATTAAAACTTTTCCCGGTTCAACAGATGGAACCGGCACTTCTTGCAATGCCAATACCTCTTTCGGTTCGCCTAATTTTGTCACTTTCCAACTTTGCATACTACATATACCTCCCTTTTTAATCGGTTCGTCTGGAAAATCAGATATGATTCCCGTAATAAACATACCCAGTTTCATTTGGGTAGTCCGTTGCATTTTGTATTAAATATTCGTGTAATGGTCTTTCACCAAGACGATACTCTAGTGTTTCCGGGATAAATTTTGGCCAACTCTTTTTTAGTACGGAACTCAAACTAACCACACCTCCAACGCATATGAACGGGAATTTTTAAACAGGTCCTCTTCTAAATTTCCTTTCAACAAAGAGGACCCGTTTCCAAACAACTGCCTGAATGTTTATAGTCTTATATAACACTTTCAACTAATTGAATTACTTTGAAACTTTCGCAGATTCTTCTCTAATCTTTCTTCTTAAAATTTTACCAACGCTTGTTTTTGGTAATTCTGACCGAAACTCAACAATTCTCGGTACTTTAAAAGCAGCCAATTTTTCACGGCAAAAACTGATTAATTCATCTTCTGATACTTGTTGACCTTCTTTTAAAACGACGACAGCTTTTACGGTTTCACCGCGATAGGCTTCCGGTACACCGACCACAACCGCTTCTTTAATCGCCGGATGTTGGTAAATCACTTCTTCTACATCACGGGGATATATATTATACCCGCTGGCAATAATCATATCTTTTTTCCGATCCACAATGTAGACATAGCCATCTTCATCCATGTAGGCAATATCACCGGTATAAAGCCATCCATCCCGAAGTGTATTCGCTGTTTCCTCAGGCATATTCCAGTATCCTTTCATCACTTGCGGTCCTTTTATAATCAATTCGCCTATTTCGCCGGGCTTTAATTCTTTTATACCATCGCCCAAATCGACAATTTTATAATCGGTGGATGGAACACCAATACCTACGCTGCCCGGCTTCCTCGGACCAAATGCCGGATTACAATGTGTTGTCGGTGAACTTTCTGACAGTCCATACCCTTCCAGAATCTTTGCCCCGGTTTTCTCTTCAAAGGTACGCATTAATTCCACATGCATCGGTGCACTGCCGCTATTACAAATTGAAATGCTGTCAAGACCGTATTCATTTACTTTCGGATGGTTGATTAATGCGATATACATTGTCGGCACACCCGGGAAGGAAGTCGGTTTTCTTTCTTTAATCGTTTGCAATACTTCTTCAATTTCGAATCGCGGTAACAAAATATTAAGTGCACCGGTATAGATTGCCAAATTCATACAGGACGTCATCCCGTATACATGGAACAATGGAATAACAGTCAACATACGATCTTGCCCCGGTTTAATCTCATCTTTAAAATACTCATAACACTGGATTACATTGGCCAGTAAATTTCGATGGGTAAGCATGGCCCCTTTCGAACGTCCGGTTGTTCCACCGGTATATTGCAATACGGCAACATCTTCACTAGCTTGAATCATTACCGGTGTCGGCGGTTTTTTTACTGATTTTAAAAAGCTGGCAAAATCAATCGAGAACTCATCCACTGCTTCTTTTCCCTCAAAATTTACAGTAATAACGCGTTTAACAGAAGTGTTTGCAATAATTTGTTTCAGTACCGGCAACAATGGTTCATAGATCACAATGACGTTTGCTCCGGAATCCCGTAAAATGTATTCCAATTCGTTCGATGTATACATCGGATTTACTTGGATTACAATTCCACCCGTTTGTAAAATTCCGTAATAGCTAATGACATACTGAGGACAATTCGGTAACATAATTGCTGCCCGATCTCCTTTTTCAAAACCATCCTGTTGCAGGCAAGATGAAAATGCACCGGCCAGTTCCCCTAACTTCGTATAAGAAATTTCTTGTCCGAAGAAATAAAGGGCCGGATGATTAGGATATTTCTTAACTGTTTCGACCAACATTTCAGGCAATGATAGATTGGGAATCTCCAACTCTGGGCGAATATGTTTTGGATAATGCTTATGCCAGACTTTTTCCATATTACCAACCTCCAAAATCGATTTAATAGATAGCGCTTACATCCAATTGCAAGATTACAAGTTTTTCTCCTTCACATCAAAATATTCATGCTAAGCATTTTTCATGCTTAATTGTAATTAGATTGAAGCTGTTTTTTGTTCCATTGCCTCTTTTTGAAGAACTCTCCATAATATTTTTCCGCTACTTGTGGTCGGGAATGTTTCGCGAAACTCTACTATTTTAGGAACTTTATAACTTGCCATTTTTCCCTTTGCCCATTCAATGATTTCTTGTTCAGTAACTTTACCTTTTGCATTTTCTTTCAAAATGATATAAGCTTTCACGGTTTCTCCTCGTCTTGGATCAGGGGCACTGACAATACAAGCTTGTTGAACAGCAGGATGTTCATAAAGAATCGACTCTACTTCTGTCGGCCAAACTTTGAAACCGGAAGCATTAATCATCCGTTTTAATCGATCAACCATAAAAAAGTATCCTTCTTCATCCATTTTTACAATATCACCGGTCCGAAAGAATAATTTTCCATCAATCTCAATATGGGCTTCTCTATTTTCTTCATCCCGTTGATAATACCCTTTAAACACTTGGGGACCATTGACAACGAGTTCACCTTCCTGATTAGGACCAAGTTCCTTTCCTGTTCCAATATCAATAATTCTTGCATCTGTATTGAAGGAAGGAATCCCAAGACATTGCATTTTTGGCCGGTCTGGCGGATTGAAATGGGTATGTGACATAGTTTCAGTTAATCCGTATCCTTCAACATATTGTAAACCGGTTCTTTTGTATAAATTTTCTCCAACAGCCTGTGGTACTGTTGCTCCGCCGCCTCCAATGACTTGTAAAGATGAAAGATCATATTCTTTAAGATTTGGGTTTGCTAAAAAGTCAATTAACATCGTACTAATATTAATCCAGTGCGAACATTGAAACTGTTCGATCGCTTTTGCCGCATAATCTCTGTCCCATCTTGTAAATAAAATAATCGTACTGCCTGCATAAATCGGTGCAAGAAGACTGTGAATAAGTCCTGTCACATGAAAAAGCGGTAAAGTCGTTAAAGCTACGGCATCTGCGGTCACATTCATCCACTGGTAAGCACTGACCGTATTGGCCTGAATGGTTTTATTTGTATGGACACACCCTTTTGGCAATCCGGTTGTCCCGGATGTATATGGAATAGCAGCAACATCATCTGCTACACCAGTATAAGGGGATGGTGAAAATCCGGCCTTTTGAACTTCTTGCCATGAAATGTCTTGTGACAATGTTTGACGTGGTGCCTTTACTTCTGGAGGTAAATTGCCTATCGCTTGTTCTTCGCTTGCATAGTCTGAATATGTGGTCACAATAATACTTTGAAGCGATGTGAAACCTTTGAGCGGTGCCACTTTTTCATATAATTCCTGACTGACCAAGGCATGTTTAATCTGACAATCCTTAATATAAAATTCTAAATCCTTTGTCAAACTCATCGGATTAATTGGAACAACAACTGCACGAACCCGTAATATAGCAAAAAAACTGATGATGAACTGCGGTGAATTTTGCATAAACAGTAAAATCTTTTCATTCGACTTTACTTGAAGTACTTTTTCCAAATATCCGGCTAACCTTTCGACTTCATCAAGCAATTGTTTGTACGTATAAGATTTCCCGTAATAGTGTAAAGCTTGTTTTTGCGGATATTTCTTAGTGGTTATAACTAAATTTTCATAAAGTGTTGTTTTCGGTACTGTTAAAGTTTTTGGCAACCGTGCCGGCCAATACTGAAAATGAGTTGAATTCATCTTATTCCTCCCTTTTATTTGCGACTTTTTCTTTCTTTATCGATATCAATCTTTTCTCTTCTAAAGTCAAAATAAGTGGCAAAGCGCCTTTTTGACTGACAAATAACAGATCTTCGTCATAATGGTATTTTTGTAAATTCATACCTACCCGTGATTGACGGAGAATTTCATAGGAGTCTTCAGCTCTATTTTCATAAAATAATTTTGCCGCCAATGAACTATCGGTTAACTCAACCTTTTCTTCGCCGAATTCCTTAACAAATTGTGCAATGAAATAACCGGCACCATAGAAATCTTCTAAACAAAAAGTGTTTGATGAGCCTGAACAAACTACGATAATCGTTTCTTGATGAATATTCCTTGCAATATGTTTACTTACTGCTTCACCATTAAGCAAGGAAGCAACATAGAGTTTTTTGGCATTTGAAGAATTTCTAATGGCTACCGTTCCATTTGTAGTTGATAAAATAACCGTTTTCCCTGAGACCTGCTTTTTAAATACAGAAGGCAAAGGATCGAAAAAGCCTTCAATAGTAATTCCGTTATGTTCCCCTATTAAAACGACTTCATCAGGAGGATACTTCCTTGCTTCCTGTAATGCTTCGGTCGCGTCCAAAACAGGGATAACCTGTTTTGCATCATAATGAAAACAAGAAGCAATGACAGATGTGGCCATGAGCACATCAAATACAACGGCAATTTTTTCCTCATTCATTTGTACCGTGTCGATTTCTTCTTTTTTTAAAAGTGTATGGATTTTCAATGGTTCACACACCTTTACTATAGTTCAAAGCATGATGAATCAAACTTTCAACTGTTTTTTGAAATTTGGCAAAACGTGGATCACTTGTTTGCCCTCTTTTATATCGATAATAGATTTGTTGACAAATAACCGCTAGTTTAAAATAAGCAAAGGTCAAATAGAATTGGATATGACTTAAATCCCTGCCACTCTTCTTTGCATATCGTTCAATAAATTCTTCTCGTGTAAAGAAGCCTTCTTTCGTTGTTACTGATTCCGCACCGAATGCTTTTTTCAATTCATCAGGATCCTTTTCTTCCACCCAATAGCTGAGAGCGGCGCCAAGATCAGCGAAAGGATCACCAATTGTTGTCATCTCCCAGTCAAATAGTCCGACCATTTCATTAAAATCAGGCGAGAACATGGCATTATTTAATTTATAATCATAATGAATAATCGTCGGTTCCGGGGATGTCGGAATTTTTTTCGCAAGCCAATTGGTTAACTCTTCTACACCGCGAATTTCATCGGTTTTGGAAAGTGCGTACCGTTTTGTCCAGCCTGCTACTTGCCTTTCCATAAATCCATCCGGTTTCGCCATCGTCATTAGTTCTGTCTTTCGGTAATCAATTTCATGCAGTTCTACGAGTTTATCAACCATCAATATCGACAGGTTCCGACCCAATTGCGGGGTATAGGTCACCCATTCAGGAAATTCGGTATCGACAACAACCCCGTTTCTCCGTTCCATGATAAAGAAAGGACTTCCAATAATTGATTCATCATCCGAAAAAATGTATGGTTTTGGAGCTGTCGGATAATACGGATGAAGGCTTGTTAAAATCCGATATTCACGGTGCATGTCATGTGCTTTCGGTGCAACCGGTCCGTGGGGAGGCCGTCTTAGAACCGCTTCCCAATTTCCGATCCGTAATAAATAAGTTAAATTGGAATGACCTGCCCCGAATTGTTCAATCTCCAACGGTCCATCAGGAATAAACGGTAAATTTTCTTTTAAAAATTTTGTCAGTGTCTCTTTATCTAATTCTTCCCCTTTTCTGACACTGATTGTATCATGATAGGAATATCCCACTATCCGCACCATCCTTTACGCTATGATTTCGTTCGTCCAATTTAGCGGAAAAGGAAGAAACCAGAGCAATCCTTTCCGCTTATTGATTTTTTTAACAACAGAGAATCTACTTATCTGTAAATCTGACGAGCACTTTCTAGTTCTTTTTAAAAACGTTTTGTGTGATTGTTAGCTTTCGTTGATGATCTTTATCCAGTAAACCTGTAAGCAGCAATTCTGAATAAATTTTCACCAGTTGATCCGGCGGGATTTCTCCATCCGGTGTGTACCAGTTGTAACTCCAGTTTGTCAGTCCAAGGAGAGCAAACGCTAATATATCTGCAGGGAGCTGATTTCTGAAAACACCTTGTTCCTCCCCTGTTCTGATAACCATTTCAATATTTTTACGAAATTGTTTTCGAATCTTTTTAATCGTATTGATATGATTTTCGGATAAATGTCGCATTTCCCGAAAATAAATACGTGCCCGGGGTCCATTTTCGATAAGATCGTCAATTAACAGCCGAATAATTTCGATCAGCTGCTCCTTTGGTGACAGCGTTTTATTTGCGATTATTTTTGTTTGTCTGTCCAATAGGTTCGTAATGTATTCATTATAAATATCCATCAATAATTGTTCTTTGCTGGAAAAATGATAATAAAAAGAGCCCTTCGTTACTCCTAATTCATCGACAATATCTTGGATAGACGTCGTACTGAAACCTTTCTTTTCAAACAATTCAATTGCTTTTTCAATTATTTTTTCTTTCATCTTCTTCAAACCTCGCTTGATTGTAAATTCACTTTTTTATCGTCTATCCATAATCATTCTTTACCCTACCTCGCCAGTAACACCCCCACCTCATGATTTTCAAGTTGACAAAAAGATTGGTGAGGGATATAGAAACCCACCTTGATGGAAGTTTCACTTATCAGGCGTAAGCACTCGATCCTCCGTCGACCTTAATAATCTCTCCTGTCACAAAATCCGACGCTCTTGAGGCCAAGAATAGTGCAGCACCTTTTAAGTCTTCATTACTGCCGAACCGCTTCAAAGGCGTGTTCGCCAGAATTTTGTCTCCTCCTTTTTCTATTAACGCATTTGACATTTTCGATGGAAAAAATCCTGGCGCAATTCCATTTACATGAATGTTGTATTGTCCCCATTTTACTGCCAAATCTTTAGTAAATGTTATCACTGCACCTTTACTTGTATTGTAACCAATCGTATTCATCACTTCCGGATTCGTACCGCCAAACCCGGCAATGGAAGCAATATTAATGATTTTACCGCTTCCCTGATTAATCATGATTCTTCCTGCTTCTCTACTCATTAAATATGTACCCGTTATATTTACATTAATAACTTTCTGCCAAGCTTCAAAAGGCATATCGAGAACAGGCGCCCCCCAAGTGGCTCCACTATTGTTGACCAAAATATCAACGGTGCCAAATTGCTTAACCGTTTCATCGACAACCTTCTTTACATCATCATGTTTACTGACATCACAGGCTAAAGCTATTGAGTCAATTCCAAAATTCTTTTTTAACTCTTCACTTTTTTCTTGGCATTGTTCCAGTCTTCTTGAACAAATCACTACATTTGCTCCGGCTTCAGCAAATGCCTCTGCAATTTGCGCACCTAGTCCTCTACCTCCACCGGTTACAATAGCTGTTTTGCCATCCAATCTGAATAAATCAAAAACTCCCATTTGAATTCCTCCATTCTCCTTATTATGAATATTTCTTCAGCTCCAATTTTGCAATTTGCCGGCGATGCACTTCATCCGGACCATCGGCAATCCGAAGTGTTCTTGCATTTGCCCAATGATAAGCCAAGGTGAAATCATCACTGACCCCTGCTGCCCCAAATGCTTGAATGGCTCGATCAAGTACCCGTAAAGCCATGTTCGGTGCAACAACTTTGATCATCGCTATCTCCGTCTTTGCCTCTTTATTGCCGACTGTATCCATCATATATGCCGCTTTTAGTGTTAATAAACGTGCTTGTTCAATCTCAATTCTGGAATTGGCAATCCATTCTTGGATAACACCTTGTTCAGACAGTTTTTTTCCAAATGTCTCCCTTTCATGAACACGCTTACACAAATCTTCCAGTGCACGTTCCGCCAGTCCGATTAATCGCATACAGTGGTGAATCCGACCTGGTCCGAGACGTCCCTGTGCAATCGCAAAACCTTTTCCTTCCCCCCAGATGATATTTTCAGCCGGTACCCTGACGTTTTCAAAGGTAATCTCCGCGTGTCCATGTGGGGCATCGTCATAACCGAAAACCGGAAGCATTCGTTCAATCTTTACCCCCGGCGTATTCATTGGTACAAGAATCATCGATTGTTGCTCATGTCTTGGGGCATCCGGGTTTGTTTTCCCCATGACAATAGCAATTTTACAACGAGGATCGCCTGCCCCTGATGACCACCATTTTCTCCCATTGATGACATATTCGTCACCGTCTTTCACAATACTAGTGGAGATATTCGTCGCATCACTGGACGCTACATCCGGTTCCGTCATGGAAAAACAAGAGCGAATCTCTCCGGCAAGCAAAGGTTCCAGCCATTCTTTTTTTTGTCTTTCAGACCCGTATCGTACTAACACTTCCATATTACCAGTATCCGGTGCGTTACAGTTAAAGGCTTCAGGCCCTATTACAGAACGCCCCATGATTTCACACAACGGGGCATATTCTAGGTTTGTCAGCCCTGCCCCATATTCGTTGTCCGGCAAAAATAAATTCCATAACCCTTCCGCTTTTGCTTTCTTCTTTATTTCTTCAATAATTGGAGGAATTGAACCGAAACGGTCACTTTGTTGGTTTAATTGATTTCTATAAATCTTTTCATTTGGATAAATATACGCCTCCATGAATTCAGTCAATTTCTTTCTTAACTCTTGCACTTTATCAGAATACGAAAAATCCATTTGACATTCCTCCAGTACTCTTCAATTTCCGGAACATACTACATGGTATGTTCCGAATTTTAGTTATATTATAGCAAATATTAAAAGGTTTTCAACATTTTTTTAAAAAATATTAATTACAATCTCTCTTTTTCTATTTATTTGAAAACTTTATCCCTTAAGGATAAAGTTAAACAAACGAAAAAATAAATAAGGAAGCAATGTCCTTCACTGCTTCCTCTGTTTTTGTTCCTTATAATCGATTTAGTATTGCCATTGTCCCCAATATCCAGGACCATATCCCCAATTATATTCTGGGCTCGGGTTGCCCCATCCACCATACCCGCCAAATCCACCATACGGGTAACCATATCCCCAGCTAATCGGATAGGGATAGAAGTGATGATGACCGTGATGATGGTGGCCGTGGTGGTGATGCCCATGATGATGTCCATGGTGATGATGCCCGTGGTGATGGCCATGGTGATGATGACCGTGATGCCCGTATTGTTGTCCACCATACCACCCGCCATATTGTCTTAACAATTCTTCTTCATTAACAGGGTTATAAAATTGATCCATCTTTGCATACCTCCTCATAGTCAATACACCATAAGATTATGTACATAACCAAGTATAGGTGCATGACTATGAAGAAATGGGTTTATACCTATTTATCCCACCTTAACGGCAAGTCGACACCCCCACCTCAAGATTTTCGAATTTATAAAGAAGGTTGGTGGAGCCCGGTGCGTCCGTTCGGGTCAACAAACTATCAGTAGGGTATGAAGAAACCCACTTATGAAAGTTTCACATTATTTCCTCGTAACAAAAACAAGATTGTATATGATCATTGACGATTCCGACAGCTTGCATATATGCGTAAACAATTGTAGGACCGACAAAAGAAAAACCATGTCTTTTTAATTCTTTGCTAATCTTGTGGCTTTGTTCCGTTTGACTTGGAACATCTGTACTTGTTTTCCACTCATTTTTAATCGGTTGCCCATCAACAAATCCCCACAAAAATGATGAAAAAGAACCATATTTCTTTTTTATCTCTATAAATGCTTGAGCATTACGAATGGTTGAACGAATTTTCCTTTCATTTCTAATTATTCCTTCATTCCGTAATAATTCTTGCACTTTTTCTTCTATGTAACGGGCAATTTTTTCAACATCAAAGTTATCAAATGCCACCCGGTAATTCTCTCGTCTTTTTAAAATCGTAAGCCAATTCAGACCTGCTTGAGCACCTTCCAGAGTTAACATTTCAAATAATTTTTGGTCATCAAAAACAGGTCGTCCCCATTCAAAATCGTGGTAATGAATATAAAGCAAATCATCTGTCACCCAATCACATCGATTCATGTCATTCGCTCCTCTATTCAACAAATTTTCAGTTTTTTCTTGATATTAAATCTATGAGACTTTTGCTTTGTAATCTTCTTGTTTTTCGATGTTTTGCCCGTTCTTCCCCGGTATCATGAAGCCATTTTTCATATTCTGTTTCAGGAACCACTTTCGGGACAGGATTTGGTTTCCCGTCTTCATTTAACGATACGAATGTTAAAAAAGAAAGTGCCGCTAATGATTTTTTCCCTGTCATTAAATGTTCAGAAGTTACTTTAACCAAAACTTCCATTGAAGAATTCCCTGTCCAAGTTACCATTGCCTCTAAAGTGACCGCATCGCCTTCCCGAATTGGTTTTATGAAATCAACAGAATCGATGGACGCAGTGACAACAGGGGTTTTGCATAACCTCAGTGCAGAAATGGAAGCAATATCATCTATGTATGAAATTAACTTACCGCCAAACAGTGTTCCATGCATATTCGTATCTTGCGGAAAAACAAGTGCCGTTTTAATTGCAATCGTATCTTTCATAAAAACTTTTTGTTGTTCCATTATTTTCACCTCGTTTTCATTATAACAACAATAAGGGAATGAAAGAAAGCTAATTATCGTTATACAGGAATGTCCAATCAATCCTTTAGGCGATCACAAAACACCAAAATAATTCCATTTGCGAAAGTATGGGTATTCCAATAAATATGTTTTGGGAAAAATATCTTTCATTGAAAAAGGAAAGCTGCTATAATGCTAGCAGCCTTCCTTCTTCCATTAGTAACCTACATAAGATGCTCCTACAATAATCAATAGGATAAACAAAACAACAATTAAGAAGAAACCAGAGCCGTATCCAACTCCACCCTCAGTGTATCCCATTAAGCTTCACCACCTTTCACTTACATAACTAAAATATGCAGGTGAAAGGAAACGGACAAGGCTATTTTCTTATAAATAAAAAAATAGATGAACAACCAGATTCATGTTACACTATAAACATATGAATAGTCAGATTCAATGTAATACTTTTTCAATAGTAAAGGAGTTTTTTTATGAGTTGGGATTTTTTTCTCGAATACAAAACGTTAACAGATACCCTAAAAGCCATTTGTATCTTTTTATTATTTTTGTTGTTCCGTAATTTGTTCAGTAAATATGTATTTAAATTCATCCTTAAAATATCAAAAAAGACACCGACAGAATTTTTTACGAACGTGTGGCTTTCCTTTGAGAAACCGATTCGTTGGTTTTTTGTCGTTATCGGTATTTATCTGGCCGCTCAGTTCATTCCATATTTCAACCCAAATAATGCGTTATTTTTAAAGATTTACCGTTCAACCATCATTTTATTAATTACATGGGGGTTTTATAATCTTTCTTCTACATCATCCGTCATCTTTCAAAAATTAAACAGTCGTTATGATCTTGAAATTGATCAAATTTTAATTCCTTTCTTATCAAAATTACTTCGTGCGATTATCGTATTGATTAGCATTAGTGTCATTTTACAAGAGTTTAACTATAATATCAGCGGATTAGTTGCCGGTCTCGGAATCGGCGGGTTAGCCATCTCCCTTGCTGCACAGGATATGATTAAAAATTTTATTGGCGGACTAGTCATTATTTTTGAAAAACCTTTTTCGATAGGTGATTGGATTAATGCTACCAGTGTAGAAGGCACAGTTGAAGACATTAGCTTTCGAAGTACATTAATTCGAACCTTTGACCAAGCGCTGGTTACCGTACCAAATTCGTCTCTTGCCGCGACCAATATCATCAACTATAGCAAGATGGGAAAAAGAAAAATTGATTTTCGAATTGGCATCAGTTACAATACACCGATTGACAAAGTAGAACAAGCCATTTTCCGTTTACGTGAGATGTTACAAGCACACGAAGGGATTCATCCGGAAACGATTCTGGTCACTTTTGATAAATTATCCGAAAGCAGTTTAGAACTGTTTTTCTATTTCTTTACGAA
Source organism: Caldibacillus sp. 210928-DFI.2.18 (assembly GCF_020554505.1). Taxonomy (NCBI): domain Bacteria; kingdom Bacillati; phylum Bacillota; class Bacilli; order Caryophanales; family Bacillaceae; genus Caldibacillus; species Caldibacillus sp. 210928-DFI.2.18. The sequence goes on along the minus strand of NZ_JAJCHL010000001.1, from coordinate 49,555 downwards.
AACAACGGTTTGGTCGGAATATTTAGAAGTTAAACAGGAAATCAATTTAAAGATTATTGAAATTTTAACTGAAGAAGGAATTGAAATTGCGTTTCCAAGCCAAACCCTATATATAACGGCAAGCAATAAAGAAATTATACAGAAAACTTTCGGTACAAACGATTAAACAAAAAAGCAAGGAATCGGAGTCATTCAGCTCCATCCTTGCTTACATGTGTTACGCATTATTTCCGTATCCCTATTTCATTAAACGGAAAAAATTGAAACTTAACTTCACCAATAACGGAATCAAAAGATATAAATCCGAATTGGCGACTATCATAACTGACTAAGCGGTTATCTCCCAAAACGAACAAGGAATCTTTAGGGACAATCGTTTCACCCGTTAATTCTTCCAGCGTGAAATCTTCGGTTATTTTTCTATACTTATGACTCTTTTTTATTTTATCTAAATAAGGTTCATTATATTTTTTTCCATTAATATATAACTCATCATTTTTCATCTCAACTTTATCACCCGGTAATCCGATTACCCGTTTTATATAATAATCTTTGGATTTTGGTGCATCAAATACGATGATATCGAATCGCTCAATGGAAGTATTTTTACCAATTATGATTCGATCATTATCAGAAAACGTCGGTTCCATCGATTCACCATATACTGTAGTTGGTGAAAAAAGGAATTTCTGAACTAATATAACGATAATAAATGCAATAAAAAAAGATTTTATCCAAGACAGCAATTCCTTTGTTGCTGATTTTTCCACGCTACTCTCTCCTTCATTCAGGGTTGACCATATTATACCCCTTAAACAACTGAAATAACAATCAAACGAGATGATATATGGATAGGAGAAAGGCAAGACGTCTTTCAACAATAATTTTATCCCAACTTAACGGTGATTCAAGACCCCCACCCCAAGATTCTGGATAGGTGGGGGATGAGCTGCCTCCATGCGTCCGAGGTTTAACTTAGTTTTTTCAATTCTTCATTAATTTGATTACGTATGCCGTCTACTGTTTCAAAATCCATTGCTTTTACATAAAAAGATTCTAACTTATCGCGAAGTTTTTTTGTCTCAGCCAAATGGTGAATACCTTCATCCATCTTATCTTTATATTTTTTTGTCCAAAAAGAAATTTCTTCAGCATATTTTTCATCTGTTCCTGATTGGATTGTTTCCTCATACAAGTCAATGATCTCGTCCTTTTCCCTTCTCGGAAAATATTCATGTGGTGCAGTACTATCAAAAATAGCAAATTGACATTCGCGAACAATTACCATATCTAAACTATTTGGATCAAATCCGCAATGGTACACTTCCACATGAAATCCTTGCTTTTCGGCTGCATGAGCAATTTGTTTCAACATAGTCGACTTACCGCTACCTGCCCGGCCTTTAATAAAATATCGATTTTCCACATCCTCTGTTAAATTTTCTACAAAATCAACCGGTCCCACAGGTGTGGTCGCCCCTAAAAAGCGGTGTTTTACTATGCCATTTCCTGTCTTTGATTTTTCAGGTAACAGTTTCTCAATCCATTTATTTGTAAGTTGGGCTGCCCGATCAAAGTCAATATTTCTGATATAAATTTTCTCTAATTCATCATGATTTGCAAGACCTTCACGAAAAGAACAGTATGCGGTTTGAAAACCTGTATTGACACGATTGCTTAATGAAAGAATCTCCTCTTTATGCTGTAAAAGTTGGTTGCGATTCCAAGCAATGCCTAAATTAACATATTCTTCAATAACACCGGGATATTTAGGTTCTATAATATGCGGTTTCGTTCCGTCGACAATACCGGCTTTTAAATGTGGTATGATAACGGCATCTAAAGAATCCACATCTGAGGAACAATGAATCCATTCAACCGCATACCCTTTATCTCGCCATTCACGGCCAATTGATTTAATTATTGATGATTTTCCTGTACCCGGTCCGCCTTTTAAAATGAATAATCTATCCAAATCTTGGAAATTAGATTCAAAGAAATGAACAAACCCCTTTGCTGTATTCCCGCCGGCATAATAATTTAATTCTTTCAAAGTACCAACTCCTAAACAATAAGATTCCCAAAATTTATCCGTACAATTACATGATCTCTTTACGTTCATGTTCAAAACTTCGAGGAAACACATTTTCTAAATTCAGAGTCTTATTTTTAACGTAAAGAGCGGTAAAAAATAGGAAGACTTTTTCCCGGACGCCTTAAACATCCTCTTCATTCATAAATATGATTCTAAATGAAATAGGTGAATGCCTATTTGCAAATATATGGAGTTGGCTTAATTCTAAAGTAAATAAGCTCCAATGGCACCGGCAAATGCGCCGTTTGTAGGAAATAAAGCTTCGCGACCGAGGGATTGGGAAAATTCACCCAGCACTTTTCTTAACATATGGTTCCCACTCAAAGTACTACCAACAAAAACAAGTTTACTCACATCTTTTATTTGAGCAACTTGATTCGCCAATAAAATAATCGTCTCTGCAATTAATTGAATCGTACTTGCTAATTGGTCATCTTTCGTTGCATCCTGGGAAAGATGTGCTTTGCCAAAATTAGCAGCCGTTAAATCCCCGATAAGAGGCGTTTCATTTGATCCGTATATATCACGAACAAGAAGATCTATTTTTTTCCGGTCGCCGGATCCAGCTCGTTCAACTAATTCTGTAAAATTACTGGTACCTGCCAACAATGTACCAAGTCCAATGAATGTTCCTCCCCCAATCCCTGTACCTATAACCCTTTCAAAATTGGAGGGGGTTACATGATAAATGGATGTCCCTGTTCCGATGCTGATTAATATGAATTCTTTATGTAATAAATGAAATTCTTGTTCTAAAAGATAACGGGCCCCTTCTGCCATTGCTTCAAATTCATTGACAATGGTAACAGGATGTGAAGTTTTTTCTTTAACTAAATACGATTTCCCGCCTGTCACGACCAACTTTGCAGTGGGAACGGTCATATTCAACCATTGAATAAAACTGTCTATTTCTGTTATTGCATATTTCCGATAGTGAAGCTCACCCTTATCTTCAAAAACCATTTTTACAAGACTGCCACCTGCATCAATTCCAATTCGATTCACGAGTCATCGACACCTTTATTTTTTATTTTTTCTAAACAGATAAGGCTACTTGAAAGTTACAATTATAATTTATTTTAAAATGATTGTCCTCTATTGAAAACCCCTAAGAATCATTTTAATTGAAAACCGGCTTCATGCATTGTTATAATACAAAGTGAAACGCTTTAAATTTATACTTACTTCATGTAAAAAAGTAGACATGCGGCATGCCTTTCTCCCTCCGATCTTCCTCGTTGACCAGAATCTTGAGGTGGGAGTCTTACTACCCGCAAAAAATAATTTTGATTTTATTCATCCTAACGCTTTATCTTTTCAAACGAGGGGGGTAAATATGCTGGACGGCTGGTTTCTTTGGTTTATTTTAATGTGGATTTTCGCGCTTCCCGTTCTTTTTGGAATTGGTGGATTTTTTATGTTTAGAAAATTTCTAAAAAAATTGCCAAAAGAAGATGGCAAATCAGACATGGATTGGGAAATTTATTATGTAGAAAATACGAAACATTTATGGACGGAAGAGCAACTAGCCCTTTTGAATGAACTCGTTTCACCGGTCCCTGAACTATTCCGTGATGTAGCAAGACATAAAATTCAAGGAAAGATCGGTGAACTTGCTTTAAAAGAACATACTAAAAAAATTACTTTGGATTTAATTATTCGAGGTTATATTATCGCCACTCCGAAAAGAGATCATAAATATCTAAGAAAAAAACTGGAACAATTAAATATTCGTACAGAAAGTTACGAACAGTTATTCCAATAATATTTTTTATACATAGAGAAAGCCCCCTCTTTCATTTTGCGGGGCTTTTTATCATCCTGTATGAACGGTCATATCGTTTCTCTTTATAACGAGAAATACCCTAAGTTACAATTTTTCCCACTTTATGAAATATGTTTATCGATTGCTTCAATAATACGGGATTCTTCAAACGGTTTAACAATAAAATCTCTTGCTCCGGCTTCAATGGCTTCTAACACCATTTTGTGTTGGCCCATTGCCGAGCACATAATAATCTTCGCATCAGGAAAATCCTTTTTTATATGTTTTACCGCCTCGATACCATCCATATCCGGCATAGTAATATCCATAAAAACAAGATCAGGCTTCAAATTCTTATATAATTGCACAGCTTCTTCGCCCGTTTGCGCTTCACCGATTACTTCATGTCCGGCTTTTGTAATGGCTCTAGCAATTGTCATTCGTAAAAATTTTGCATCATCAACGATTAAAACCTTTCCCACTTGACAAATCCTCCTCATCAACAAATTTAAAACCCTTGAAAACCACCAAAAAGAACCGTTAGCCAGCTAATGAATATATTCATCCAATCAAAAAATAACATGAAGCCAACAAGGACCATTAAAGAACCGCCGACTTTCATGATCATTACATTATGCCTTCGAATCCAACTGATTTTTCCGATAAAAAAGGTCATAATAATAAACGGAACAATAAAGCCGAGTACATAAGATATCATATAAATAAAACCTTCAGATGGATTCGTAGCACTCAATCCAATAACGGCTCCTAATATTGGTCCCATACAAGGTGTCCAACCGGCAGCAAAAGCCAGACCAATCAATAGCGATCCAAGATATCCGCTCGGTCTATTTTTAAATTCGAAGCGCCTTTCTGTCATTAAGAATTCAGGTTTTAACAAGCCAACCGTTATCAAACCAAAAAAAATGATAAAGATTGCCCCAATTTGACGAATAAGATCCATATGCTTTACAAATAAACTATATACAAAAGTGGTGCTCAAGCCTAAAACTAGAAAAACAATGGAAAACCCGATAAGGAAAAAAGTAGTATGCAAGAAACTTCTTTTTTGCAATAATATATTTTCTTCTTTTAATTCCGCGACACTCATCCCGGTAATATAAGAAAGAAAGGCGGGATATAGAGGCAGACAACAAGGTGAAATAAAACTTAAAATCCCGGCTCCGAAAGCTAAAAATACATTTAAATCCGGCAACAATATCCCCCCGATAAATCGATTTCTCTTTACCCGTTGAAAATTCTCCCATATACTATCTTCATTTTATCAAATCCAAATAAAATATAAAGCATTATTGTCCACGCATTCATTTATATTCCAAAGGATTGATTGCTACGACTGCTTCCTTCGTGTACCGCCTCTTCCATTTTTTCCGATAACCCATTTTGCAGCAAATACATTTTATAGTACAACCCTTTTTGTGCCAGTAATTGTTGATGGTTGCCACGTTCGACAATTTTTCCTTTATGAAGGACACAAATAAGATCCGCTTCTTGAATCGTCGACAGTCGATGAGCAATGGCAATCGTCGTCCTGCCTTTCCGCATTTTTTCCAGAGATGATTGGATTAATTCTTCCGTTTCCGTATCAATATTCGCAGTTGCCTCATCGAGAATGAGGATTTTCGGATTCATCGCAATTGTCCGGGCAAATGCGATCAACTGTCTTTGTCCGCCTGAAAGAGTTGACCCTCTTTCATTGACTGGATAAAGATATTGTTCCGGTAAATCTTTTATGAAGTCATGTGCTTGAACAAATTTGGCAGCCTCAACGATTTCTTTGTCGGTTATTTCTTGATTATACAATCTGATATTCTCTTTGATTGTACCATAAAACAAGTAAGGGTCTTGTAAAACTAACCCGATTTTTCTTCGTAATTCTTCTATCGGATAGGTTTTGATCGAATTTCCATCAATGAATATCTCTCCACGGTCAAACTCATAAAACCGCATAAATAGATTAATAATCGAACTTTTTCCACTACCGGTATGACCAACAAATGCAATTGTTTCACCGGGATTCACTGTAAATGTAATATCTTTCAATATATCTTGTTTGCCGTCATAAGAAAACGAAACATGGCGAAATTCAATTTTCCCTGATGCAATTTCCAAACCTTCCACTTCAGTTTGTTGAGGAGCCAACTCTTTTTCATCCAAAAGATGAAAAACCCGTGAAGCGGAAACGATCGCTTGTTGATAAAAACTTAATTGCTCCATAAAGTTATTAACCGGTTCAAAAAGGCGACTTAAATAGGTGGTAAAGGCAAATAATACTCCAAGCTCCACAGATGTTTCCATGGAGGTAATCCCAAAAAAGCTTAATATCATAATAAGGCCTAATATATACACTAAATCTACTGCCGGGCGTAATAATAGTCCATCAATCTTGATTTTTCGCATTCCTGCACGGTAGTGAGCATCATTAATAGCTGCAAACTCTTTACACATCCGTTCCTCTTGGCGGAATATTTGAATAATTCCCATTCCCTGTAATGATTCATTTAATTTGGCATTCAGTTGCCCAAGTAATTCCCGTAACTCACTATAAAATTTCGAACTTAATTTTCGATATAAATGGATAATATAGAATAAAACAGGTAAAAGGAAAAGACATAGTGCTGCAAGTTTAATATCGAGAACAAACATAGCGATGAAAATACCGATAATCATAAAAAAACTTTGAAGAAAAATTGCCAATACACTAACAAACATATCTTTTATTGCTTCAGTATCATTGGTTACTCTTGATACAATCGTTCCCCCGGGGGTTTGATCAAAAAACTTCATTCCAAGCATTTCTACCTTACTGAATACATCAATACGTAACTGTTGAATGATTTTTAAAGCAATCTCTTGAAATTTTACTGATTGTAAATACATAATAAGAGAATTGAACATCTGAATAACGATATAAGTTATAGCTAATATAATAATAGGTTTCGATTCGAAATTTCTCGGTGTTACATAATCATCTATAAAGATTTTTATAAAAATTGGACCAATAACTTCACCAACCGTTGTCAGAACTAATAGTAAAAAGGCAAATAGTAATGATTTCCCGTGCGGCTTTGTATAACGTAACAGACGGTACAAAACTTGTCGTTGTTGCTTAGCATCCAAATGCACATTTTTCGATAATGGCTCCATGTCTCATCCTCCATCTTCCACAAGCGATTCCAGTTGCTGATGAAGATACATTTCTCTGTACCAGCCTTGTTCACTTACTAAATTTTCATGAGTACCACTTTGAATAACTTTTCCTTCATCCAATACAAGAATTAAATCGGCATGTTGAATGGCACTGAGTCGATGCGACGTGATGATTGTGGTTTTCCCGGAACGGTTTTGTTTTAATGCTTGCAGGATGGATTCTTCCGTTTTTGCATCGACGGCTGACAAGGAATCATCTAAAATTAATATTTCCGGATTCAAAAGTAGTGCCCGGGCAATCGCAATTCGTTGTTTTTGACCACCGGACAAACTTACTCCCCGTTCACCGACAACCGTTTCGTACCCCTGTGCAAATTCAATAATATCTTCATGAATATTGGCAATCTTTGCAGCAGAAATGATATCTTCATCACTCGCATTTACCTTTGCAAAGGCGATATTTTCCCGGACGGTTGTTGAAAAGAGAAAGTGGTCTTGCGGAACATAACCAAATGCTTTACGGAATTCATCAAGTTTATATTTTTGAATTGGAAGTCCGCCAATCAATATTTCACCTTCATATCCCTCAAATTCACGAATCAACAATTTAATCAATGTTGTTTTCCCACTACCGGTCTTCCCGGCAATTCCAAGTGTTTTCCCTTGTTGAAGAGTAAATGCTATTTCACGTAAAACCGGGTCTGTTTTCCCCGGATAGCAGAATGAATGTACATGATAGTCAATATCACCGGTTGGGATAAGACTTATGCTCACATCTGAATCGGCAATCTCCATCTTTTCTTCTAATAATCGTTTTACGCGGTCGTATGAAGCACGCCCACGTTCAACAATATTGAAAAACCAACCGAAAGCGAGCATCGGCCAAATTAACAAACCTAAATATGTATTAAAAGAAATTAATTCACCAATTGTAATGCTTCCTTTAACAACATAGTATGCTCCGAACCCGATGGACAAGAAAAAAGAAATGCCGACACAGGCAGAAATCGTTGGGTCGTATAAGGCATCAATTTTTGCAACAGCGATGTTTTTTTCTACAACATCGGTGGATTGTTTCTTAAATGCTTCAATATCTTCCTTTTCTTGGCCGAATGTTTTGATGACCTTCATACCGGAAATACTTTCTTGGGTTTTGCCATTTAATAAAGAAAAGGCTTCTTGAGCTTTTTCAAACCGTGCATGAAGTTTGGTCCCATACCAATTAGTTAATAAAGCAATTAGCGGTAGTGGAAGTAAGCTGATTAATGTCAATTGCCAACTGATTGTTGCCGCCATGGTAATAATGACAAATCCGCCTGTTGCTAAAGAGTCAACAGCAGTTAGAACTCCGCTGCCGGCTGTTTGCTGGATTGCCTGTATATCATTGGTGGCATGTGCCATTAAGTCACCGATACGTTTCCGTTGATAAAAAGAGGAGGGCATCTTTGTAAAATGTTCATAAAGTTGACTTCTTAAAATCCGTGCTAATTTCACAGAACTACCAAAAATATAAATCCTCCAATAATAGCGTAATATGTACATCAGTAATGATGTTATAATAAGGGCAAAAACCCATATACCCATTTTCCCCCATGTCAAACGGTTGCTGCCAATATCATCAGCCACAAAACCGATAATTTTGGGCGGAATTAGTTGCAACAACGCAACAAATAATAACAATATGATGCCAATCATATACGACTTCTTTTCTTTTTTAAAAAACCAGGCTAATTCGAAAAAGACTTTCATAGCTCCCCTCCATATTTCGATGATATAAGATCCGTACAAAATTTATACATCTCTATGTACAAAAAAGATCGTTCATATCGGATCTGTTCCGATAAAAACGATCATATTCGTATATGGACAAAATCAATGTTTGACTTCGATTATTATAGAATCCATATATTTGAAAACTCTTTTTAAAAGAGCAGTAAAAAATTACTTCGGTTGTTGTTTATTAATGGCATTCATCATTTGATTAATTTTTTTCTGACTCGGCTTCATTCCCATTTGCATCATCATCACGCGAATCATTTGTTCATTGATTGGTGGATTTTTCTTCAAATAGTCCATCATATAACGGCGTGCAAGGAAAAATCCGATGGCAATTCCTGCTAAGAGGGCAACAAAAATTAGTAAATATCCCCACCAAACCATTGCAAATCCTCCTTCTTGTTGTCTACTATTCAGTTTACTAAACGTACTTTCATTTTACAATACAGAACCTTTAAATTTTCCCATGTTTTGGTGAAAATTTCAATACTTAATTAACAAAATCACTAGAAACTATTCACCGGGAGGATAGAGTTTCCAAATAATGATGATCCTTCATCGGTTTAATCCAGCCAAAACGCCCATTATCCAAATCAACAACTAGAAAATTGAATTCAGTCTTTCTTAACGCTTCCATAAATATCATATCAATATCCATTGTCCCGGTCGATTGCATAACACATTTTTTTTGATATATTTTAAAACTAACTGAACCTCGACTGTTTTCTACGAGAAACATCCCATTATTCATAATGAAATCTTTTCTTCCTTGTAATTGTTCGATCAGTTGTTTATAAATTCGGATCGCCGGTATCGAGGAAGAAATATAGTCAATTTGTTTTGAAAGGATCTTTTTCATTTTATTATTTGCTGTTTCATAATCCTTAAATAAATGATAAAAGAAATACTCTCTACCATAGTAATAATTTGCAAATAATTCCTTAATGATATACATATCGTATTTTCTCATAATCTCCCGCCCCTTTTTCGTATAATTGGACAAATCTTTTATATATATTTTAATAGGCGGGAGACAAAAAAAATGTCGCTTTATTGAGAAAAATTTCTTCTATATTTGTCGAATTCTTGTAGTCTTTGGTCAAACACTCATTTTTAAATGATTAATGGTATCTTTTTCGTTTCTTAAGTTGCTTCAATTTTTCAGGTGTAACATCATTTCCATTCGGATCAATGACTGTTACATTTTCAATTGTTTTTTTAAATGAATTTCGGAAGGATTGCAAATATTCACTTCTCAATTTTGACTGTTCTTTTGCTTCTTCCACTGTCAACCCTTCCCTTTTCTTCTTTGCTGCCAATTCATTAATTCTGGCCAGTTTTTCTTTTGAAAGCATATGAAAACTCCTTTATTTATAATTAACATGGTTATCTTTGTTATTGACTTGCATTTCTTGACAATATTCTTGAAAACGTCTATGTACGGTTGCCTTGGATACTGAATATCCGAATCCCCTTAACGTTGCGGCTATATCTGAAAAAGTCAGTCCCATGTTTCGTAATCGAATAATTTCTTCCAATGGAACTTCTTTTCTATCACGGCCGGCATTTTCACCACGATTTGATAAGTTTTGCTCCGGTCTGTACCCGGCCCGAACAGCACGTTCCATCCCACGCTTGATTTTACTGTTATGTAACTTTCTTTGGTATTCTTCCACAAGACTTATAATTTTTAATACCATTGAATCCGCTTCGGAGATTTGTAATTCACCTTGATGAGAGATTGTATAAATTTTTACTCCCAGTTTAAACAATACGTGAAGAAGGGCGATTTTTGCATTCCCTCTGGCAAGTCTCGTTTCATCTTGAATTAAAAGTGCTTGGATTTGGTGTTCTTTAATTTTCTCCAATATTTCAAGGATACCAGGTCTGTCAAGATCATACCCGCTTGCTTGCTCACAAATTGTATCAACGACTTGAAATTGATACCTTTCTGAAAGAGCTTTAAGTTCTTCTTCCTGTCTGGCCAATGATGTTTCTTGTGACTCTTTTTCCGTACTTACCCGACAATAGATGATCGCTTTCAAAACAACACCTTCTAAAACATTGTTTGTATTATAGTATATATTATTCATTCATACTTGTCATTTCAACTGTATATTGTTCTAAATCTTTATGATCCTCTATTTTTTCCGTTTCATCGCTTGAGGATGATAATATATGTACATAAATGAGTCCACAAATAAATGAAATGAGTAATAATAGAATCACATAAGAATAATTTTTCCACAATTTTTGCAATAACATTCTATCACCCCGTTAACGAATATTAGTTCGTAACCCTATTATAAAACGAACGTATATTTGAGTCAAGAAAAATTTCGAACTTATGTTTGTCAAAATGATGTCAGTTATGATATACTATAGAAAAATATGCTAAGGGGTGTTGAATATGACTAAATTATCCAAACGTCAACAGGAAATTTTAGATTTTATTAAAAAAGAAGTACGAGAAAAGGGGTATCCACCATCGGTTCGTGAAATTGGTGAAGCGGTTGGTCTATCCTCCAGTTCAACGGTACACGGCCATTTAGCCAGACTTGAGAGCAAAGGACTAATCCGCCGCGACCCTACTAAACCGAGAGCGATAGAAATTCTCGACAATAAAGGGTTGAATGAACCTGATGTTCCTGTGCGGAAAGTGCCAATTGTCGGTAAAGTAACCGCCGGAATGCCTATTACCGCTATTGAAAATATTGAAGACTATTTTCCTCTGCCGGAAAAAATTGCTCCTAGTGGAGATCCTGTTTTCATGTTGGAAATTATGGGAGAAAGTATGATTGAGGCAGGTATTTTAGATGGAGACTATGTAATTGTCCGACAACAAAGTACCGCAGAAAACGGTGATATCGTTGTCGCTTTAACTGAGGAAAATGAAGCAACTGTAAAACGTTTTTATAAAGAGAAAAACTATATCCGGCTACAACCGGAAAACGCAACAATGGACCCAATTATTGTTCCGAATGTTTCGATACTTGGAAAAGTAATCGGCGTCTATCGACAAATATATTAAACTTTTATAATTATATGAAAGGGTGCCTCCCAAAAAGGAAGCACCCTTAAAAATTAATATAATTTCAAATATTGTTCTCTCTCCCAAGGTGTCACTTGCGTACGGAACATATCCCACTCAATTTCTTTCGCTTCGATAAAGTTTGTTAAAATATGTTCTCCTAATGCTGACATAATGATTTCATCTTCTTGCAATTTCTCTAAAGCTGATTGCAATGTTCCGGGAAGATCATTAATTCCTTCTGCCTCACGTTCTTCTTTTGTCATGACGTAAATATTTCGATCTACCGGACTTGGAGGTGTTAGTTTGTTCTTGATACCATCTAATCCAGCTTTCAATATAACTGCCATGGCTAAATACGGATTAGCAGACGGGTCTACGCTACGCAATTCAATACGGGTACTCATCCCTCTTGAAGCAGGAACCCGAACCAATGGACTACGGTTGCGTGCCGACCATGCAACATAAACCGGTGCTTCATATCCCGGTACTAACCGTTTGTATGAGTTAACTGTTGGATTTGTAACAGCCGTAAAGTTTGGCGCATGTTTCAAAACTCCAGCCATAAATTGATAGGCTGTTTCACTTAATTCCAATTCACCTGTTGGATCATAAAATGCATTGGCACCCTCTTTAAACAAAGAAATATTACAGTGCATTCCGGAACCGTTAATTCCAAAAAGCGGTTTTGGCATAAATGTTGCGTGAAGACCATGTTTACGTGCAATTGTTTTTACAACCAGCTTAAAAGTTTGGATTTCATCACAGGCAGTAACAACATCTTCGTATTTGAAATCAATTTCGTGTTGACCGGGTGCTACTTCGTGATGGGATGCTTCAATTTCAAAACCCATATCTTCCAGTTCAACGACAATGTCTTTTCGACAGTTTTCACCTAAATCAGTCGGTGCCAAATCAAAATAACCGCCATGATCGTTTAATTCCATTGTCGGTTCTCCGTTAGCATCCAATTTAAACAAGAAAAATTCAGGCTCAGGACCTAAATTAAATTGTGTAAAACCGAGTTCTTTCATTTCTTCAACAATTCGTTTTAAATTGTTACGCGGATCTCCCATAAACGGTGTACCATCCGGATTGTAAATATCACAAATCATCCGAGCCACTTTACCACGACCGGCCGTCCACGGAAAGACCACCCAAGTATCCAAGTCCGGATATAAGTACATATCACTTTCTTCAATACGGACAAATCCTTCAATCGATGAACCGTCGAACATGATTTTATTATCCAGTGCTTTTTCAAGTTGGCTCAATGGAATTTCTACATTTTTAACCGTTCCTAAAATGTCTGTGAATTGCAAACGTATGAAAGCCACGTTTTCTTCATTTGCCATCCGAATAATATCATCGCGATTATATTTTTTTCCCATTGTCTTTTTCCTCCATCATTTTCTTTAATAATCTTTAACTCTATTGATTGTGATAACTTCATTAATACGAATGCGGTTCTTTTTTGTACGCTCCTAGTGAAAGAAACGATACATGTCCCCTTGCCGTAAATCAGAACGATTGATTCGACTGTTGGTAAGTAACTCATTCCTTAAGATCTTTCTTAGTTCTTTTTCCGAAATTTCTTGGTCTCTTTCCTTTTTTCGGTTTTGCTTTTCTAACTTTTCCAGTTCCTTCATCGCAAAGATTTGTTTAATCCCTGCGATATTAACGCCTTGATCTAAAAGGTCTTTAATTTCCAAGAGCTTATCGATATCATTCAAAGAAAACATTCGCTGGTTCCCTTTTGTCCGTGCCGGAACCACCAATTGATGTTCTTCGTAGTACCGAATTTGTCTCGCTGTAAGTTCCGTCAGTTCCATCACAGTTCCTATAGGAAATAAAGGTAGGGATCTGCGAATTTCTTTTCCGCTCACCTTTCCGCCCCCTTTACAAATTATTTATTATCATTATATCCAATGTTAAATATAATGTCAACAACATGTGAGCATATCTAACATATTATTTACGACTTAAATGATGGATGTAGAAATAAAAAATGGTTCACCGACAAAGAGCTAATTTTTTAAAAACTTAAACCGACCATTGTTTGTACATATCGACCATTTCGAAAGAACTTTTTGGGTTCTAATCAAAAGATGGCTGGGGTGTTTTTTCATGTTTATTCAATGGTGATTAACTGTTTTTCAATTAACCTATTGACGGCAAGACAAATAGCAATTTTGACATGTTCATAAGTTAATCCCCCCTGAACATAAGCAATATACGGAGGGCGTATTGGGCCGTCTGCAGATAATTCAATACTTGCACCTTGAATAAAGGTACCTGCGGCCATAATCACATCATCTTCATACCCCGGCATATAACTTGGATAAGGTGTAAATTTTGAATTAACAGGAGAAGCATACTGAATTGCTTGACAGAAAGCGATCATTCTATCCTTATCATTAAATTGAACAGATTGAATGAGGTCGGTCCTTTTTGCATCCCAAGATGGATTTGTATTCAATCCGATACGTTCCAACATCGCTGCAGTAAATACGGCACCTTTTAATGCTTGACCAACAATATGGGGTGCTAGGAAAAAACCTTGATACATTTCAAGTAAGCTATATAGGGAGGCACCAGCTTCACCACCCAGTCCGGGAGCCGTTAATCGATAAGCACATTTATTTACCCACTCTCTTTTCCCGACAATATAGCCTCCCGTTTTTACAATGCCGCCTCCTGGATTTTTTATTAACGAACCGGCCATTAAATCGGCACCGACATGAGTTGGCTCCAATTCTTCAACAAATTCTCCATAACAATTATCTACAAAAATAACTACATCTTTTTTAATCTCTCTAACAAAATCAATCATTTCTTTTATTTCATTTACAGTAAATGATGGTCGGTCGGCATAACCTTTTGAACGTTGAATCCCAATCATTTTTGTTTTCGGATGAATACGTTCAGCAATGTTTTTAAAATCAGGTCTCCCCTCCTGTGTAAGCGGAACGGTTTGATAACCAATGCCAAATTCTTTTAAATTTCCATTTTCTGACCCGCGTATTCCAACGATTTCCTCCAAAGTATCATAAGGATTGCCGGTAATATAAAGAAGTTCATCTCCCGGCCTTAGAACTCCGAATAAGCATGTAGAAATGGCGTGGGTACCGGAAATAATTTGTGGCCTGACCAATGCAGCCTCGGTACCAAAACAATCGGCATATACTTTTTCTAACGTATCTCTACCAATATCATCATAGCCGTATCCCGTTGAAGGAATAAAATGTGAATCACTGACTTCATTTTTTTGGAAACTTTTCAATACACGATATTGATTGTTTTCGACAATTTTATCAATTTGATCATGTATGGGTCGAATTTTCATTTCCACCTCATTAATAATTGATTGAAGTTTTGCATTGTTGGTTAGTACATTTTCCATGTTATTCTCCATCTCCGTCATTTTGTTTCTTGATTTCCCCATATAGAGGGGAGTGGGCAAAAATATAGCCTTTACATTGATAGGTTTCGTCACTTTCCAAAAATTTGAGCTCCCGTAAAATGGTTTCCTCTTTCAGCCGGGCTAATAATTTTCCGGATGTCGAGGGCAAGTTGACTTCATATTGGACCATTTCTTCTATCATCATCTCTTCAATTTTACGCTTTAGTCGCTCACGATCAGCAAGGTTTAAGGCACTGATTTGTAACACCTTGCCGTCCGCTGTTGGAACAAAATCATTGTGGACCCGATCCATTTTATTATATAAAACTAGTTGGGGAATTTTCTCAGCATGTAATTCTTTTAATATTTTATTCACGGTTTTTTCATGTTGATCGTAATCCGGATTGGAAGCATCGATGACATGAAGCAACAGATCGGCTTCTGCAACTTCTTCCAATGTGGAACGAAATGCTGCAACCAGTGTTGTTGGTAAATCTTCAATAAAACCGACTGTATCGCTTAATAAAACAGTAAATCCGCTGGGTAGCACTAATTTTCGTGTCAGTGGATCAAGGGTGGCGAATAGTTTATTTTCTTCGTAGGATGCGGCATCTGTCAATCGGTTAAACAAAGTTGACTTCCCGGCATTCGTGTACCCGATTAAGGCAATTTGGTATGTATTTTTTTTCTTTCTATTCGAGCGATAACGTTTCCGATGTTCCACAATAACAGAAAGCTGATTTTTAATTTCATTAATCCGGTTACGAATATGTCTTCGATCAGTTTCCAGTTTTGTTTCACCCGGTCCTCTTGTTCCAATTCCACCACCAAGACGGGATAACTCGGTTCCTTGTCCAACTAATCTGGGCAATAAATACTCCAGTTGAGCGAGCTCCACCTGTAGTTTCCCTTCTCTTGACTTCGCTCTTCTCGCAAATATATCCAAAATTAATTGCGTCCGGTCGATGATTTTCGTTTGCAATTGGTTTGATAAATTTCGTAACTGGCTCGGTGTCAATTCACTATTAAAAATGACAACATCTACTTCAAGTTCTTCAATAAGATTCCGTAATTCCTCCACCTTTCCCTTCCCCAGATAAGTAGAAGAATCTGGCTTGTCTCTTTTTTGTGTCACACGAAGGATCACTTCACCATTAGCTGTATCCGTCAACGAGACAAGTTCTTCCATTGAATTTTCAAAACGGAAATCATCCATTTCCGGGAGTTGACAGCCAACGACAATAACTTTTTCTCTTGCGTTTTCCACAAAACCACCTAATTTCTTTTATAATCAATCATTATTTTTCTTATCCGCAAGTTGAACCTGCGGAGCCTCATTTATCCATTACTATATTTACACAAAATAAATTTGACTGCAAATTCGGTTCGTAAAAAAAAATTTAGTTCATTATAAAAAAAACCCCAACATGCTGGGGCAAAAGATTTATCTATTTTTCAGTTCAATGTTCATCCGGAAAAATAAGATCTTGGCTGCGAATCGTCATTAATTCACTCCGGTCAAATTGATTATTAATTAATAATCTCATTGCTTGGGCACGAATCGACTTTTCAATAATATTTCTTACATAACGTCCATTTGAAAAGCGATTTCGAATAAACGATGATTTCACAAATGATAAGTGCTCTCGTAATTTTTTTTCAGCTTCATGACTTAATATATATTCTTTTTCTTTCATCATCATTTTTCCGATATCCATTAGCTGTTCAACCGTATAATCAGGAAATTCAATGATAATCGGGAAGCGTGATTCAAGACCAGGATTTAAGGCGAGAAAATGATCCATCTCGCGTGAGTAACCGGCTAATATAAGTACAAAATCATGTTGTTTATCTTCCATATGTTTTACCAAAGTATCAATGGCCTCTTTCCCAAAATCCTTTTCACCGCCACGGCCTAGAGAGTATGCTTCGTCTATAAAGAGGATGCCGCCCATAGCTTTTTTAATCAAATCACGAGTTTTTTGTGCAGTATGTCCGATATATTCACCAACTAAATCGGCTCTTTCACATTCAATCAAATGTCCCTTTGATAAAACACCAACCTTTTGAAAAAGTTTCCCGATCAGTCGGGCAACCGTTGTTTTTCCTGTTCCCGGATTTCCTTTAAACATCATATGGAGGACCTGTTTCCCAGCTTTTAATCCTTTTTCCTCCCGCTTTTTATTCACAATAATCCAGGCATATATTTCTTTAATTACGTGTTTTACATCATTTAGACCAACTAAGGAATTTAACTGTTCTTCAATTTCTCTTAATATTTCATGATCACCAGTCTGCTCTTTTGGTTCAGTAACCGGTTCAACTCTTGCTTTTCGGTTTAAAGTAATACTTATTTGACCATTATTTTTCATCCGTATTGGTTGATCCAATGTGTTCACCTCTCTTGTATGTAAAACAGTATACGCCCAGATGAAAAAAAGGTGACATTCGCCTATTTGTCGAAAAAATGTATTTCCTGCTTCACTTTTCTTTATGTTTTGACAATAATTTATGTTTAATGACAAAATCCCACTTTCCCTTTGTCAAATCTTGCGCTTTCCCAAGAAATAATGAATATTATTTCCAAATTTGCTTTCATCACGTAAAAACAGCTGATGTGATCATATCATGCACAAAGATTTGTATAAAACGAAATATGGTTCATGGAAACCTTGCTTCTCTTCCCATAAGGCTTTTAAAGGTCTTAAAATATCTTTTACTATATTTATTCATAAATAATACAAGTCATGACTCGAGTATCATATTTTCCTTAAAAGTAATACGTCCTCGATTATACTTATAGCCTACAAATAGAAAAAGAGGTATGATTTATGAAAACCATACCTCTTTTGTATTATTACTTTCCCCTACTCTAAATCAATTTGCACATTTCGTGACGGGGCAAAAGTTGATATTGCATGTTTAAAAACGAGTTGTTGTTTGCCATCGGTTTCAAATAAAACAGTAAAATTATCAAACCCTCGGACGAGACCGCGGATTTGGAAACCGTTTGTTAGGAATACGGTAACTAAAATATTCTCTTTCCGTATTTGATTTAAAAATTGGTCTTGAATATTGATCGGTTGTTTCATTCTTTGTCCTCCTCATTATTCTCCTAATTTATATATTCGCTCTAAGGTGAAGCTTTCCTGCAACGAAATCAGAAATTTTTTGTAAATTTTTTTCATATTCTTTCAGATTCGTGATATCAAACCACTCGACATCCATCTTATTCCGAAACCATGTCAATTGTCTTTTGGCAAAATGTCTCGTATTTTGTTTTAATTGGTCTACCGCTTCTTCAAGGGTAATTTTTCCGTCAAAGTAAGCGAACAATTCTTTATAGCCAATCGCTTGTGTCGCCTGAACATTTTTGAACCCTTGATCATATAAAGCTTTTGCCTCGTTGATTAGCCCATTTTCGATCATTTGGTCGACTCGTTCATTTATTCTTTTATATAAAATGTCACGATTCATTGTTAAACCAACAATCGCAACATCATATAATAATGTATATTGTTGTTTTGCTTTTAATTCCGCCATCGTTTGTCCGGTCGAAAAATATACTTCTAAAGCCCGGATAACACGGCGCTCGTTATTAGGATGAATTTGCCGGGCAGTCTCCGGATCGACTTTTGAAAGGTATTGATACAAACGTTCAATCCCTTCTAATTTCACTCTTTCTTCTAAAAGGCTACGTATTTTGTTGTTTTTTCCTTGATTAGAAAATTGATAATCATAAATAACAGCTTGAATATAAAGCCCTGTCCCTCCGACAATCATCGGTAAATGATTTCGGTCGGTAATAGCAGAAATTTTTTTTCGGACAAGTTGTTGAAAATCATATACAGAAAAAGATTCATCCGGATTTTTAATATCGATTAGATGATGTGGGATTCCTTTCATTTCCTCTTTGGAGATTTTGGCTGTCCCAATATCAAGTCCGCGATAAATTTGCATTGAATCTCCACTAATAATTTCACCATGAAATTGTTTTGCCAAATCAATACTTAATTTGGTTTTTCCCACTGCGGTAGGTCCGATAATACACAGCAACTTCTCCTTGTTCACAAAAATCCCACTACTTTCAACACATTTATTTGAAATCATTTCCTGTCATTTTTAGTTTACCACAATAAAATAAATATGTTAAACATCAAACTATTATGTCCCGAAACAGGAAAGATATACCTCATTTTGTCGATTCATGATGGAAATTCGAAAATTTTTTTAAAAATATATACTATAGAAAGTTAGTGTAAGGGTAGAAATGTTTCCGCTAAATTTTAACTGCATTTATTAGCCAGATCCGGTTAGAGCAAAAGTCCATCCTGTCTTCAAACTTTCTTACATGACCCTTTTGAACATTTTTTCCATTTCATATGTTGAAAAATGAATAATAATCGGTCGTCCATGCGGGCATGTAAATGGATCACTTGTCATCCGCAATGTATCCAGTAATTGCTGAATTTCATCATGACGCAGCCGGTGATTTGCTTTAATCGAACCTTTGCAGCTCATCATAATAGCTGTTTCTTCACGCAATTTTTTAATATCAACTTTTTTCATTGTCAACACTTGTTCAATGATTTCTTGAATGGTTTCTTCTTCTTCACCGTGAGGAAACCATTGTGGGTGATTCCTGATGATAAATGTATTCGTTCCAAAAGGTTCGAGAAATAAGCCGACTTTTTTAAGTTCTTCCAGATTTTCTTCCAACTTAATATATTCGTCGTTAGAAAACTGGAGTGTCAGCGGGATAAGCAGCTCTTGCAAATCATTTGAAACTTCCCCAATTTTTTCTTTAAAATACTCATATTTTATCCGCTCTTGGGCTGCATGCTGGTCGATGATGTATAATCCTTTTTCATTTTCAGCAAAAATATATGTGCCATGCATTTGCCCGATTGGATATAAGACCGGAATTCTACTTACCGGTTGTTTGGTAAAATCCGGGTTATTATCGAATGGTTCATGATCATCATGAGCTTTTTTCTCATTCGTTGCTTCATCAAGATCAATACCGTTCAAATTTTCCCCAATTGAATTTTCGGTTACTTTGTCAAAATTTTCCTCTTGATTATGATTCGTTTGGTGAAACGATTCTTCACTCTCTTTTATTTCGTTAACCGATTCATGTTCTTTCAGCGATTGCAAAAATAAGCCGGCTACTGTTCTTTCTTCTTTTGTTAATGTGGAGTGTCCATTGTCAATATTGGACCTTGCGACTTTCTCTCGTTTCTGATCAAACGGTTCATCTTGTTGTCCCAAGTTCTCAGGTAAATGATCTAAAGAAAGTGAAATTTGTTCCGATTTTAATTTTTCTTGTTTTGGCGCTTGACCGGCAGGGATCAGTGTCTCTTTTTTGAAGCTCTGTTTAATGGTTTCCGTAATTAATTCTGACAATTCTTTTTCCTTACTTAAACGTACTTCTAGTTTCGCAGGATGAACATTCACATCAACTAAGATGGGATCCATCGTAATGTTCAAGTAAACGATGGGAAAGCGTCCAATGGGAAGCAAGGTGTGATATCCAGCAATAACCGCATTAGCAATTGGATAATTTTTAATAAACCGACCGTTAACCATGATTGAAATATAGTTTCGTGATGCTCTGGTTACTTCCGGCAATGTGATATAACCATCGACTTGAAAATCGAGTGATTCACCGTGAATGGGAATCATTTTTTTGACAATATTTAAGCCATAGATCCCGGCGAGAACTTGCCGGGAATCTCCATTTCCGGTTGTCTGCAGAAGCGTTCTACCGTTATGAATGAGTTTCATTGCAACTTCAGGATGACTAAGTGCCAATCGGTTCATAACATCTGTAATATTTCCTAACTCGGTATGGATGGTTTTCATATATTTCAAACGGGCTGGTGTATTAAAAAATAAATCTGTTACTGTAAAATCTGTTCCTTTACGGCTCGGAGCGGGTTCAAACAGAAGCTTCGTCCCTCCCTCTACAACGAAACGACTTCCGGGTCCATTGCCGGTGCTTGTCACCAGTTCAACTTTTGCCACCGAAGCAATACTTGGTAAAGCCTCACCGCGAAATCCGAGCGACTTGATACGGAACAAATCTTTTTCATCTTTTATTTTACTGGTTGCATGTCTTTCAAAAGCAAGGGGTACGTCTTCCGGTTCAATCCCTGATCCATTGTCAATCACCCGGATCTTTTTCAATCCCGCTTCTTCCACTTCCACTTCTATCATCGTACTACCCGCATCAATAGCATTTTCAACAAGTTCTTTTACAACTGATGCTGGACGTTCAACCACTTCACCTGCTGCTATTTTATTGGAAAGTACTTCATCTAATTGGATAATCTTGCCCATTTTTTCTCACCATCCAACATAATCGTTCAATTTTTATTCAGCTTTTTTTGTAACCTATATAATGCATTCATCGTATCAAGCGGAGTCATTTCTAACAAGTTCAACGATTTTAACTCATCAACCACTTTCTTCTCTTTATTTGTTAATCTTGTTGAAGCCGGTGATTTTGGTTCTTCTTGAAAGAATGATAATTGCTCCGCATCCGTAGTAGTTGATTCAAATATTTGTTCCGAATTCATTTGAATGTCTTGTTTAGCTTCTTCATTATCTGTCATTTGATCTGGCAAGTGTGACTCTTCGGCAAATTTTGGTTTTCCATCTTGATTTTCTAATTGCTGCAAAATTTCTTCCGCACGTGTAATCAACTCCGGTGGTAAGTCTGCCAATTTTGCGACATGGATACCATAGCTTTTGTCAGCAGGTCCTTCTTTAATTTTATGGAGGAAAACAACATGACCGTCTTTTTCTACTGCACGAACATGAACATTTTTCAATTTCTTTAATGATTGTTCCAAAACAGTTAATTCATGATAATGGGTCGAAAAAAGTGTTTTCGCACCGATTTTATCATGTATATATTCGATCATAGCCTGAGCAAGAGCCATACCATCATAGGTTGATGTTCCCCGCCCAATTTCGTCAAATAAAATTAAACTGTTTTCCGTTGCACCACTGATCGCATTTTTCGCTTCCAACATTTCCACCATGAATGTACTTTGGCCACTAATTAAATCATCTGCCGCACCAATCCGAGTAAAAATTTGATCAAAAATCGGCAATTCCGCCTCTTGAGCCGGGACAAAGCAGCCGATTTGTGCAAGTATGGCGGTTAAAGCAATTTGCCGCATATATGTACTTTTCCCTGACATATTTGGGCCGGTAATCAATAACATTTCTCTGTCTCCATCCATAAAGCAATCATTCGGTACATAAGATTGGAGATTCATGACCTTTTCAACGACAGGATGCCTACCTTCTTTAATAATTAGTTTTCTGTCTTTTCGAAAAACAGGTTTTGTGTACATTCTTTCCTCGCTGACGGTGGCAAAACATTGTAAGCAATCAAGCTCACTTACTTGTTTCGCCAACTCTTGCAATCTTGGAATATATTCCTTTACTTGTTCACGAATTTCAATAAACAACTCATATTCGAGGTCAACACTTTTTTCTTCTGCTTCCAGAATAATACTTTCTTTTTCCTTTAATTCCGGTGTAATAAATCGTTCGGCATTGGCCAAGGTTTGTTTTCGTTCATAGGATCCATCTTTTGGAAGAAGGTGGAGATTAGCCTTTGTCACTTCAATATAATACCCAAAAACCCGGTTATAACCGATTTTTAACGACTTAATTCCTGTCTTTTCCCGTTCATTCTTTTCCATTTCACTGATCCATACTTTTCCGTTGCGACTGGCATAGCGATAAGAATCCAAGCGGTCATTATAACCATCTCGAATGATTCCCCCTTCCTTTACCGATAATGGAGGAGTTTCAATAATTGCCCGGTCAATCATGTCAGCCAGTTCAGTACATGGGTCAAGGTTTTTCGCCCTTCTTTGCATTTCCGGATCTGAAATAGATTGTAAAATATGTATAATTTCCGGAATTTGCCATAGTGTTGTCTTTAAACTGACTAGATCGCGGGCATTGACATTTCCGAATGCGACACGGCCGGCAAGTCTTTCAATATCATAGACTTGCTTCAATTTTTCACGTAATTCTTGTCGTTCCATATAATGATTTTTCAGCGTGTCCACACTATTTAACCGTTGTTCAATCGCATCAATCGATAAAAGCGGGCGGTCAATCCATTGTTTTAACAACCTTCCACCCATCGCCGTCATCGTTTCATCAAGCAACCAAAGAAGGGACCCTTTTTTTCCTTTTGACCGGATCGTTTCGGTTAATTCTAAATTTCGCTTCGAATAATAATCAATTTTCATATATTGATTGACTTGATAAAACTCGACCGGTTGAATATGATCTAAATTTCGTTTCTGGGTGCGATATAAATAATTAAAGAGACGAGCAATGGTCATTCGTAATTTTTCTTGCGTAATTTTGACCAACTTATCCGAAAATACCGCCGGAATGTCGATACTTTCTTCAAAGGAGATGGCGATAGGGAAACGTTCTTTCATTTGACTTTGCAATTCCTCGGAAAAATCCGGTGAAACAACAACCTCTTTTGTTCTGAACGTGGACAGTTCATTCATGACTTCCTCGAATTCTTCTTGTATCAATGTTACCCGGCTTTCCCCCGTTGATAAATCACAAAAGGATAATCCAAAAGTACCATCGTTAAACAGGGTAATGGATGCGATATAATTATTATCTTTATCGTGAAGGCTAGTCCCATCCATCAATGTACCGGGAGTAATTAACTGAATAACTTCTCTCTTAACCATTCCCTTTGCTCGTTTCGGGTCTTCCATTTGTTCACATATCGCTACTTTATAGCCACGATTTACCAGAGTTTCAATATATCCGGAAGCAGAGTGATAGGGTACGCCACACATCGGTATTTTTTCCTCAACTCCGCCATCTCTGGCAGTTAACGTAATTTCCAGTTCTTGACTTGCTTTGACAGCATCTTCAAAAAATAATTCATAAAAATCGCCTAAACGAAAAAATAAAAAGGCATCTTGGTATTCTGCCTTTATGCTCAAATATTGTTGGATCATAGGCGTATATTGTTTCATTTTTGCCCACACCTTTTCCGTTTCATTCTCAAATAATAATTATAACATATCATTATGGAGTTATCATTCGAAAAAATTCATGTTCCTTTCCCTTCATTTTTTTATAAATTTTAAAAGACCTTCAAAATGTATTGAAGGTCTTTTTTTAACCACTGAAACATCCAAGTTATATGTGAGGAGTCCTATTTTTCGTTATTATGAATTTTGGCTTCTCAATTCAACACGACGGATTTTTCCTGAATCTGTTTTTGGTAAAGATTGAACAAATTCAACTAATCTTGGGTATTTGTAAGGTGCAGTAAGTTGTTTAACATGATCTTGAAGTTCTCTAACTAAATGTTTACCGGCTTCAATTCCGTCTTTAAGAACAACAAAAGCTTTCACCACATTTCCCCGAATCGGATCGGGATGGGCAACAACCGCACATTCTTTTACAAATTGATGTTTCATTAACGCATCTTCCACTTCAAAAGGTCCAATTGTATATCCGGAACTAATGATCATATCATCGCTTCTTCCGACAAACCAATAATAATTATCCTCATCTTTATAGGCAAGATCTCCGGTTACAAAATAATTCCCTTTAAAAGCTTTTTCAGTTCTTTCGAGATCTTCGTAGTATTTGACAAAAAGTGCCGGGAAATCTTTTCGTAAGGCAATATTCCCTTTTTCACCTACTTTTACCGGCTTCCCATCTTCATCAACAATCTCCACAAATTCCGGCATAATCGGTTTACCCATTGATCCCGGTCTGATTTCCATTCCTTTTACGGTTCCGATGACAAGCGTACTTTCTGTTTGACCATAGCCATCACGAACCATGATATTAAATTGATTTTGGAAGATATCGATGACTTCCCGATTTAATGCTTCTCCGGCT
The DNA here is from genome assembly GCF_020554505.1 of Caldibacillus sp. 210928-DFI.2.18. Lineage (NCBI taxonomy): Bacteria > Bacillati > Bacillota > Bacilli > Caryophanales > Bacillaceae > Caldibacillus > Caldibacillus sp. 210928-DFI.2.18. Next base: position 24,393 of record NZ_JAJCHL010000001.1, on the reverse strand, counting down.
GAAACGGCACTTTGTAAATGGGATAAATGATATTTCGATAAATCATGGACTTTTGCCATTAGTCGATATTCTGTTGGCGTACAGCAGAGAACATTCACTTTTTCTTGATCCAGTATTTTTAAATAGGTTTCCGGATTAAACCTGCCTAAATATACCAGCCCGGTCGCCCCCATGCCAAGTACAGAAAGGAAAGGACTCCACACCCACTTTTGCCAACCGGGGCCTGCAGTCGCCCAAACAATATCCCCTTCATGAATATCGAGCCATTGTGTCGCGGCAATCCGTAAATGTGCATATGCCCAACCATGTACGTGAACAACTCCTTTTGGTTGTCCGGTTGTTCCGGAAGTATACGTAATTAATGCATAGTCATCCCTTGAAGTTTCTACCTTTTTAAAAATTTCTGATTCATTTTCAGCAAGTTCTTCCATTTGCTTCCAACCGGGTACTGACTCTGAAAAAGTAATTTTATATTGTAAATTGGTCGCTTCATTTGTTATTTTGTCGATTTCTTCACAAAATGAAAAATAAGAAATGATTGCTTTCACTTTCCCATTATTCAGCCGAAAAAGAATATCTTGCGCCCGAAGTAACTCAGAACCCGGGATGATAACAAGACCGGCCTTCCAACAAGCAAAATAAATAATATAGGTCTCAATCATCCGCGGGACCATGATAAAAACACGGTCGCCCTTTTTTAAGCCTAATTTTTTTAAGGCATTTGCAAGTTTGTTGCCCCGTGCAATGAACTCTTCATAAGAAATTTCTTTCCGATCGCCATTTTGACTAATAAATTTCAAAGCAATTTTACTCGAGTTATGTTTTTCAATTTCATCAATAATATTATATTTTGTAGGCGCAATTAAACTTTCCAATGTAATTGACTTGTTTTCCACCATTTTTAATCACACTTTCTATTTAAATTAAATCGAATATGTATATTATACCTCAACATATTACTAAATGTTAGTACTAGGTAATAAATTTTTCCAAAAAAATTTTCCCGAATAAAGAAAAACGCAGAGCGATCGAAGCTAGACATTAAAACGAATCCAAAGTTATTTCCTTTTATTTTTATTCATAAATAAAGAAAACTCGGGGGTCCGAGCTTTAGGTGAGAGAAGAGCACAGTTCAACGAAAAAATACCCTAGTTTTTCGATTCCGATAAAACGCTTCGTTGCTTTCCTTGTGCACTTTTCCTTCATTCTTTTATTTTCCCGTACCAAGCAAATTCTCTTCTTTGCTGGAAATTTATACATGCTTCATGTAAAACAAAAGGAGTCTGACCCCACATGATATCATTTTAAGGTTTATTACCATTGTACCGTGTTGGAAGTGAGTGTCAGACAGAACCAAATAGTATTATCAATAAATTTTCGTTATTCCTCTTCCCCATCTACAAGAAAATCCGGGTTTAATTCTTCAAACTCCTCATCGTCAATATCGAGATCCCAATCGTCATCTTCAAAATCTTCATCACTTAATCGGACAACTACTTTCGTTTCACCAATCAATTCGACTAAAAATTCGCGTTCGACCGTAACAACCAGTTTATTCCCATTCGGTGAAATGACTGCTTCGACACAATTCGGTTGTTGAAGTACTTGTACATTGACTTCTTTATCGGCAATGGTTTTGTCATCTTTATATTTTAATTTGATGACATCTTTGTATTCGACCCGATCAGTTGCAACATCCGTTTTCGTATTATCATTGCAGGAATACCAGCAGTTAATATCATAATGTCCACTTACTTCCACAGTTTTTCCGACTTTCTCCGCTTTATATGCATGGTTGATAATCCATGCACCAAGGATACTGGACGGAGCATGGTTTGGTCGGATTGTATGATTGGAAGTGGTATTTTTTCGCCCTTTCGCAACGACCGCTTTTGTAATAATCTCTCTTGTATTTCCCATGCGAGCGTAACCTCCTCAAGTTTTATCACTTCATCCTATGCGGGACAAAAAACCAGTGTGCGTAAATTTTCTTGGAAGTTCGTTTTCAAGGAAAATGACTAAAGGAAGAGAGGTTGGCAATTGTCTACCGGCAGTCGATACGAAGCAGATAAAATGATTAACGGAAGATTGAGTTTACACTGTTACGGGTGATCTTCGTTTTCCTTATTTCCGGTTATTTTTATTAAATGGGTTTCAGGCCTTGCTCCCAATCGTAACGGTAATTGCGTCGTCCCATATCCGTTACTTATTAATAAGGTTGTTTCTTGTCCTTGATACAATTTCCCCTTTGGATATAGACCAAGCCCAAATAAACGGATTTGTCCTCCATGGGTATGACCGCTTAACAACAAAGAAATACGATGTTCTTTTTTTACATCATTCCAAATTTCCGGATTATGGCAAATAACAATTTTAAACGATTCCTTGTCTACAGGTTCTAAAACACTCTCCAAACAAATGTCCTGATATTTTATTTCACCGATCCCAATGATATATAATTTTTCCCCTTTATCTGATTGAAGCACTCGATAATCATTTTCTAAAACAGTGACAAAATTTTTATGGAAGATTTCCATCAGTTTTGTTCGGTTCTTCTCATAGTCATTATTTCCCCAAATAAAGTAGATGGGGGCTATTTCATTTAGTCGCCGTAAGTTTTCTTCCGTTCTTGTATAGGGAACTCCTTTTTCTGTTAGATCACCGCCAATGATGACAAGATCAGCTTTCCCCTTAACTTGATCAATGATTTTTTCACTGATAAGACGTCGATGGATATCAGATATGAAAAAAATGTTAATTTCGCCAAAGGAAGCGGGGAACGAAGGAAAAGATAACTTGTGTTCAATCATATGGTTTTCATGAGCGACTTTCCACATATACCAAAGGAAAAAAACCGGTAAAACGATAACAATAATCAATAAAATTCCCATAATATGTCTCCTAAAAAAGGCCTACCTCTTTAAGATAGACCCTTAATCGTTTATGTGTTTAACAGGATGGAAATATCCTTTTTATGATAAGTCTTGTGACATGACTGCTTTTTCACTCCGGACTTGTGCGCCTGTTTTACCTTGCAACAAGTCACCGTCAGTCGACAGAATAATTTCATTTGTAACTGTATTGGCAATTGTATTTGAAACCATTTGTAAAAGTTCATTTACTTCATATTGTGACTCTTTAAATTCCTGCACAATCGGAATTTCATCAATTTCCTTTTCCAGCGCTTCTATTTTTTCTTCGACTTGTTTCAAAGCTTTGATTTTTCCATAGTTTTGGAAGTTAACTGCTTGTTTTTGTAAACTTTTTATGCTGTTAATTTTTTCCCTAACCTTTTGATTTTCATTAATCTTTGCTTCCGCCCGCTTAAAAAAATTCACTTCTTCTGTCTCGGCGATCATTTTAGCCAGTTCCCTTGCTTTATCAATGATTTCCGTCTTTGTATATTTCCCCATTGTTTTAGCTCACCTCGATTTTTTCTTCAACCACCATTTCCCCGTTTAATGTCCATGTTTTTGCTTCCGTAATTTTTACTTTTACAATTTGACCGATGGCCGATTTTGGTCCGACAAAATTGACCAGTTTGTTTCTTCGCGTGTAACCGCTGAGTACTTCCGGATTGTTTTTCGATTCACCTTCAACAAGTACTTCGACGGTTTGCCCTTCCATTGCTTTCATTTTTTGTGCAGAAATTTCGTTAACTAAATCATTTAATCGTTGTAACCGTTCTTTCTTCACTTCCATCGGGACATTGTCCTTCATTTTTGCCGCAGGTGTTCCTTCCCGAGGTGAGTAAATGAAAGTGAAAGCTGAATCAAATCCCACTTCACGGTACAAGGATAACGTTTCTTCAAATTGTTCATCCGTCTCATTCGGGAAACCGACAATAATATCCGTTGTCAAGGCAACATCCGGTATGGCCGCTTTAATTTTGCGCACCAATTCCAAATAAGATTCCCGGGTATATTTCCGTCCCATAATTTTCAGCATGGAACTGGAACCGGATTGAACCGGAAGATGAATATGTTCAACAAGATTGCCGCGTTTTGCCAATACTTCAATTAAATGATCATCGAAATCACGCGGATGGCTGGTTGTGAAGCGAATTCGCGGTATATCAATTTTCCGCAGATCATCCATTAAATCACCGAAGCGATAATCGATATCTTCAAAATCTTTTCCATATGCGTTCACGTTTTGGCCAAGTAAAGTAATTTCTTTATACCCTTGGGCAGCTAAATGGCGAACTTCTTCGATAATATCTTCCGGACGGCGGCTTCTTTCTTTCCCGCGTGTGTATGGAACAATACAATATGTACAGAATTTATCACAGCCGTACATAATGTTAACCCAAGCTTTAATGTTACCTTTCCGTGCCTTTGGAAGACTTTCAATAATATCGCCTTCTTTTGACCAAACTTCAACAACCATTTCTTTAGCCATATAAGCCTCATGTAAAATCTGCGGCAAACGATGGATATTGTGGGTACCGAAAATCATATCGACATGTTGATGTTTTTGCAAAATCCTGTTGACGACTGATTCTTCTTGTGCCATACACCCGCAAACCCCGAGAAGTAGGTCCGGTTTTTCTTGTTTTAATGATTTTAAATGACCCAGTTCGCCAAACACTTTATTTTCGGCATTTTCCCGAATCGCGCAAGTATTGAGTAAAATGACATCGGCATCCTCGGTTGTATCGGTCGGTTCATAGCCTAATTCCATGAAAATTCCGGCCATTACTTCGGTATCATGTTCATTCATTTGACAACCATACGTACGGATATAAAATTTTCGACCTTCCCCCATTCCTTTTAATGGTTCCGGCACATCAAAATCTTTAAAATAACCTACATTTCCTTTTGTCCGTTTCCTTGCATCCTTTAAGGAAGGTGGCATATAGACAGTTTGAAAATATTTACTATAATCTTTTTCTCCGGCAGCGGATTTTTTGTCCGTTGGAGAAGCTTGTTTCACTTGTTGACTTTGTAACCGTTGTTGTTCGTTCATAATTAAACTCCTTTCAAGACCATAAAAACAAATCATATTCTTGCCACATCTGTTAAAACACATCTCTATTCAATTTATCATTATAAACGTTTATAAAGCAATTAACAATAAGATATAGTATGTAATGGGTGGTTATATGAAGACATGGAAGTTCCATAAAATAATCAAAACTCGGATAAGGTGAGATAAACTAAAGAAAACTCGTGCGTTCGAGCCGTGGGTTCACCGAAAAAATATAAAATTTTTTCTGCTGCGATGTATTCCCGCGAAGCTTTCCTTGTACACTTATGCGTAAGAAAAGTAGAAATTGAAACATTAGACAAAAATAGTCTGATTGCGTTAAACAACCAGACTTTTGTAAAAGGACCTTTTATAAATTTCAAAATGATGAAAGTATCATCACGATACAAGTTGAAAATGGTTTTAAACTGCTCTATCGAGGTTCTACAATCAACTTAATTGCTGTTCGTTCCTCCCCATCAATTTGAATATCGGTAAAAGCTGGAATACAAATCAAATCAACTCCGCTCGGGGCAACAAAACCTCTGGCAATGGCTACCGCTTTTACCGCTTGATTTAACGCACCTGCACCAATAGCTTGGATTTCTGCACCGCCCCTTTCCCGTAGAACTCCTGCAAGTGCACCGGCTACTGAATTCGGGCTCGATTTTGCTGAAACTTTTAATATTTCCATACTTTGTTCCTCCTTGAATCTCTCTGGTTTATTTTTTTCGTGGACTGACCTGCAAGTGTAAAACCATTCCATTGCTACTATATTCAAGGAGTCGAACCCTTATTCCAAGCTGAAACTGATTTTTAAATAATTTTTCTTTATCATACTTTCATCTAATTAAATAACCGCTGATCATCATTTAAAATCATCCGTTCAATATTTTCTGCCAATCCCGTTTTGTCATTGATTTCAACAACAACACCACAAAGTTGCGTCCGGCCATGTTTCGGAACGTCAAACCTTGACGGTAAATTTGTTAAAAATTTTCTTAACACCGTTTCCTTATTTACACCAAGTATACTATCATAAATACCTGTCATGCCCACATCTGTTATAAAGGCTGTACCCCCCGGCAAAACACGGTTATCTGCTGTTTGAACGTGGGTATGCGTGCCCACAACAGCACTGACACGACCATCCAAAAACCAACCCATTGCCTGCTTTTCACTGGTAGCTTCTGCATGGAAATCGACAAAAATATAGGGGGTTCGCTTTTTTGCTTCATTTACTAATTGTTCTGCTTTTTGGAAAGGACAATCAATTGGCGGTAAAAATGTCCTGCCTTGCAAATTTATGACGGCCAATTCAAATGAATTAATTTTCACATAAACGATCCCTTTCCCCGGATTGTTTTCGGGGAAATTTGCCGGTCTTATAAGATACTTCGCATGATCAATAAACTCAAAAATGTCTTTATTATCCCAAGTATGATTTCCCATTGTAATTATTTGTACACCCAATTCAAGAAATTGCCGATATATTTTTTCCGTAATCCCTTTTCCGGCAGCGGCATTTTCTCCATTTACAATAGTAAATGTCGGATGATACTTTACTTTTAACTTAGGTAAATATTCTGCTACTGTTTTTCGACCTGGTTCTCCCACCACATCACCAATAAAAAGAATTTTCATATTGTTTCCTTTCTTTTATAAAAAGTGTTTCATTTATTTTTATTTTGCCATATTATAATTGATACGAAGAATAAAGGAAAGGGACAAACCATGGATACGTGTCGATTATCTCCCTTTCTTGAAAACCATTTTTTAAAGGTGATTTCAAGAAGGAAGAAACACCACCAAGGAATGTCCCCTCCGTTTTATTTGGCATATTCGACTGCCCGGGTTTCCCGAATAACAGTAACTTTAATATGACCAGGATAGTCGAGTTCATTTTCGATTTTTTTCCGTATATCTCTAGCTAATCGATGTGCTTCTAAATCATCAATCATTTCCGGTTTTACAATAATCCGGACTTCTCTTCCTGCTTGAATGGCATATGATTTCTCTACACCATCATAGGATTCGGAAATTTCTTCAAGTTTTTCCAGACGACGAATATAGCTTTCTAAAGTCTCACTTCTGGCCCCAGGTCTTGCAGCCGATAATGCATCAGCGGCAGCTACTAAAACGGATATAACCGAAGTAGGTTCTGTATCACCATGGTGAGATGCAATGCTATTGATTACGACAGGATGTTCTTTATACTTGGTGGCAAGTTCAACGCCGATTTCAACGTGACTTCCTTCTACTTCATGATCGACAGCTTTACCAATATCATGTAGAAGTCCGGCTCTTTTTGCCAGCGTTACATCTTCTCCTAATTCAGAAGCCAATATTCCTGCTAATTGAGCAACCTCAATTGAGTGATTTAATACATTTTGACCATAGCTGGTTCTGTATTTCAGTCGTCCGAGTATCTTAATTAAGTCCGGATGTAATCCATGAACACCAACTTCGAAAGTCGTTTGTTCTCCAACTTCACGGATATATTCGTCCACTTCACGTCTGGATTTATCGACCATTTCTTCAATTCTGGCCGGATGAATCCTTCCGTCTTGAACTAATTTTTCCAATGCAAGTCGCGCCGTTTCCCTTCGAATTGGATCAAAACCGGATAAGATTACTGCTTCAGGTGTGTCATCAATAATTAAATCAATACCAGTTAATGTTTCAAGCGTACGGATATTACGACCTTCACGTCCGATAATCCGTCCTTTCATTTCATCATTTGGTAAATTGACAACAGATACGGTTGTTTCAGCGACATGATCAGCAGCACATCGTTGAATAGCCAGTGAGAGAATACTTTTCGCTTTCTTATCCGCTTCTTCTTTCGCACGATTTTCTGCATTTTTTACCATCTTGGCAATATCGTGGGAAAGCTCTTTTTCAACTCGTTCTAGTATGATGGATTTTGCTTGATCCAACGTTAATTTGGAAATTCGTTCAAGTTCTTCCTGTTGTTTTCGAACCATCTCTTCCACTTTGCTTTCCATCTGTTCAATATGCTGTTGTCTTTGATTTAGAGAATCCTCCTTTTTTTCCAATATCATTTCACGCTTGTCTAATGTTTCATCTTTTCGATCTAGATTCTCTTCCTTTTGCAATAACCGATTTTCTTGTTTTTGCAATTCGTTCCTTCGTTCGCGAAGTTCACGTTCAGTTTCTGTACGAAGTTTGTGAATTTCATCCTTTGCTTCTAACAGGGCTTCTTTTTTCAAAGAATCTGCATCTCGATTTGCATCAGCTAATATTTTTTCTGCAGCATCTTTTGCTCCTGCAATCTTCTGTTCAGCAATGGATTTTCGAATGAAATAACCAGCAACAACACCGACGATAAGAAGCAAAATGGAGATGATGATTTGCACTAAGTCCATCATTTCACCTCCTCTTGCTATGAACTTTACAATTTCATACATGTCGGCATGTACATTTTCAAAAAGTTTTTAATAAATAACGTCAGGTATGAAGAACCTAACATAAAGGCAAAATATTGCAATAAGCCAAATTTTATGCCAAAAACTACAAAAAAATTGTAAAATATACATTTTCATTGTAAAGGTGTGAATTTTCATTGTCAAGTAATAGAACGATTCCAAAAAAGGATGGAATAAAGTAAAACTTCCACCAGGGGAGTTTTTGATCTCCACAGATAGTTAGTTGCACTTATCTTTCTCCTCGTTCATCTTTATTTCCCTTAAGCAACAAGTGGAAGATTTATTGACCGTTTGTACGTTTTAACGATAAAAAAGACTGCCAATATACAGTAATCATATAGGCAGTCGCAAAAGTTTATTCTTCTAATTGAAGTTGTTCTTGATCCACAGCATCTTTTGTTTCAGGGCTTTCTTGCAGTAAATCCAGACCATAATGTTCACGAATTTTGTTCAAAACTTCCAGTTTAATTTTTGGATTTTCTTTTAGGAATAATTTTGCATTTTCTCTGCCTTGTCCAACCCTTTCTCCTTCATAGGAGTACCAAGAGCCGCTTTTTTGAATAATATCAAGGTCAGCGCCGATATCAATAATTTCTCCTTCCAGCGAAATCCCTTCACCGTACATAATATCAACTTCGGCAGTTTTAAATGGTGGTGCCACTTTATTTTTTACCACTTTAATTTTTGTTTTATTCCCGACCATATCATTTCCTTGTTTTAATTGCTCTGCTCTACGAACTTCAAGTCTTACGGTACTGTAGAATTTTAAGGCACGACCACCGGGGGTTGTTTCCGGATTGCCGAACATAATTCCAACTTTTTCACGGATTTGGTTAATGAAAATCGCAATGGATTTTGATTTGTTGATGGCACCGGATAGCTTCCGTAACGCTTGAGACATAAGACGTGCTTGTAAACCAACATGCGCATCCCCCATTTCCCCTTCAATTTCTGCCTTCGGAACAAGGGCGGCAACTGAATCAATGACGATGATGTCAACTGCACCGCTCCGTACAAGAGCCTCTGCAATTTCCAATGCCTGCTCACCTGTATCCGGCTGGGAAAGAAGTAATTCATCAATATTTACACCTAAGGCTTGCGCATATTTCGGATCAAGCGCATGTTCTGCATCGATGAAAGCTGCTTGTCCGCCCTGCTTTTGTACCTCTGCAATAGCATGCAAGGCAACGGTTGTTTTCCCTGAACTTTCCGGACCATAAATTTCGATAATTCGTCCTCTTGGATATCCACCTATACCCAGTGCGATATCTAATGCTAAAGAACCGCTTGAAACTGTGGAAACTTGGGTATCTGTTTTTTCCCCCATTTTCATAATAGAGCCTTTACCAAATTGCTTTTCAATTTGTTTTAACGCCTGCTCTAAGGCTTGTTGACGATCACTCACGCAATTTCCCCCTTCTATTAAATAGGCTATTAGTTTTGAAACCTATTAATACTATATACTTTTTTACTCAACTTGCCAAGTATTTTGTCGAACGTTCATTCGTCAGCTTTTAAAGGAAAGTTTTGCTGTAAAATCGTATTTTCTCCTTACAAAAATTACATTTTCAACTTGCTTTTTAACATGAAAATACTATTTTTATCAATTGTAATACTTTTCTATTAAAGAGGAAGTTCAAAAACACCTTACTTAATTGTACATCCTAATCTGCTATATGGGGATACTATTAAAATAATTTAAGGTTGAATAGATTACAATTAACTGGGCAGAAAAATTAAGGTTAAGTAAACAAAGAAACTTGGATATAAGTCTAACAAGCGATAACAGAACGATACAAGAAAATTTATGCGGAGAGACGGGCATGATAACATTGTCTGGAGAGCCGAAGTTTGTGAAGTCTTGCTTCTTGGCAGGGAACTCATGCCCGTCGAGGGATGACTTGGAGTGAGAAACTCCCTTTTTTGGCGATGAAAACCCACCCGTCATTGGGATGCGAAACTCAAGTAATCATTTTAACGAAACTCCCGGTAATTCGCACCTTTGCGCATTAAGGTATAAAAAAAGGAAGGTCAAGTCACCTTCCATGAATTTATTTTTTAAAGAGTAAATCCATTGCAGTTTGAAAATGATTTGTCGGCAGGTTGCATTGAAAATTTTCACAGACATAAATGGTCGGTTTCTCATTTATCATGGCATAGTCTTCAATAAACGGAGCAATTTCGGAAAGTTCGGCCTGTTCGTTCCTTTTTACAGCCATTAAAGAAATTTCGGGGTGGAAATTCTCCTGTATATGTTGGATAAAATCAACAACTTCTTTTGTTTCATTATCCATAACGATAACGACTTCTTTCATTGCTTGCTGTGATAACATTACAGACTGCAGCATCATTGCGTGACCATTGGGATAATCATGGATATCCTTACTGAAAACTTGAAACATTTGCTGGACCTTTTCTTCTAACGTAAAATCCCCGGTCAGTTTCGCCAGTCTTAACAATTGGCATGCAGCGACACTGTTTCCGGAAGGCAGTGCCCCGTCATATGACTCCTTTTGGTTGACGAGCAATGGCTCATCGTCGTTTCCGCTAAAGAAAAAGCCTCCCGCGTGATCGTCCCAAAATAAATCCATCATGTTGCCGGCCAGTTTTTTTGCTTCCTCTAAATAAAATGGAGCAAAAGTTGATTCGTACAGTTCAATATATCCCCACAATAGAAAGGCATATTCATCAATAAAAGCTTTATTTTTTACTTCGCCATCTCGGTATCTCACCATTACCCGGCCATTTTGAATCAAGTTGTCCCTGATAAAAGAAACTGCTTTTTCTGCAGCCTGCACATAGGATGCTTGATGAAAAACACGCCCTGCTTTTGCGAGCGCTGCAATCATTAAGCCGTTCCATGCCGTTAAAATTTTATCATCGCGGAATGGGCGAACCCGGTTTTCCCGATGTTGAAACAATCTTTGTCGTGCCGTTTCTAATTTTTCCGCTAACTCTGCAGAAGAAATCCCTTCCGATTTTGCAATCGATTCTAAATGACTTGTAATCAGATTGGGAATATTTTTTCCTTCAAAATTACCCTGTTTAGTAATGTCATATGCTTGGCAAAAGAGTGTGCCCAACTGTTCACCCAACACATCCTTCACTTCTTCCGGGGTCCAAACATAAAACTTTCCTTCCTCCCCTTCTGAATCGGCATCTTCCGCAGAGTAAAACCCTCCATCCGGGTGAACCATATCACGTAACACATACTTGATAATTTCTTCCGTTATTTTTTTGTATCGGGAATTTTTCGTCATCCGGAAAGCATCGGTATAAGCCATCGCAAGCAGAGCGTTGTCATACAGCATTTTTTCAAAGTGCGGCACCAAAAATTTTTCGTCAACGGAATAACGAGAAAAACCATAACCAATATGGTCATAAATTCCCCCGCGGGCCAGTCCGTCCAATGTTTTTGTTACCATGTTAAGCGCTTCTTGATTTTCACAAAATTTGGCATACATAAGTAAAAATACGAGTGAATGCGGCATTGGGAATTTCGGTGCCTCGCCAAAACCACCGTATTGAGGATCAAAAGTTTGTTTGTAATATTGGAAAGCGTTATCAATTGTTTCTTTCGTTAAGGAAGTTTGTTTCCCTTTTTCACGGCTAAGCTCAAGCGCTTGTTTTACTTGTGCCCCTACATCCTTTATTCGATCCGGATTTTCGGTATATTGTTGATATAAATAATTCAGTACCTCTTTAAAGCCAGGCATTCCATAACGGCCTTCCCGCGGGAAATAAGTTCCGGTGTAAAATGGAACTCGATCCGGTGTCAAAAATACACTCAACGGCCAGCCGCCATGCCCGTTCATCATTTGGCAAACGAGCATATAGATAGAATCAATATCCGGTCGCTCTTCCCTGTCCACTTTAATCGAAACAAATTTCTCATTGAGAATCCGCGCCACCTCTTCATTTTCAAAAGACTCCCGCTCCATCACATGGCACCAATGACAAGTCGAATAACCAATACTAACAAATACCGGCTTATTTTCACTTTTTGCCTTTTCAAATGCCTCTTCACTCCACGGATACCAGTCGACCGGATTATAGGCGTGTTGAAGCAAGTAAGGTGATTTTTCATTGATTAAACGATTCGGGTTTTTATTCGTTGTCATATGGGCATCACCTTCTTCCTGATTCACTTATTTATTTTTATATTACCATAAAATAAATTTTTCATCCCAAAATAATAAATAATATCTACTAATAACAGTGGGATTATCCAAAAATAAATAATATATCCTCAAATTTTAAAAACAAAACAAGTCAAGGAGTGATTGGATTTATGTGAGAGATAGCAATTAAATTAATTAATTATCTGCACAATCAATATCCTACTTTGTGTTATAGAATACATATTTTGGTAATTCCGGTAGTGCTGAAAATTATAAAGAAAGTTTCAAATTTTTGTCGTGTAATCGCCTCCAAATTTACACCAATTATTAACATTTTTTCCTTTTCCTCTTTGCTACAATAAAAATAGGATTAATAATATTTTTAGAGAATTAATAGGGGAGTGTGGAAAAATGAATACGTCAACACAACAAACAAAGAAGTCGAAATGGCATTGGATTTGGGTCGTAGCCGCTTTTACCGCACTAATTGTAATCACGCTTCTACCCCAAGCGGAAGGTCTTCCGGTTGCCGGCCAGCGTGCACTTGCAATCTTAGCCTTTGCACTGATTCTCTGGGTGACAGAAGCTGTATCCTACGAAGTCAGTGCAGCCATGATTGTTGGGCTGATTGCACTCCTAATCGGCCTTGCACCAAGCATTCAGGATCCTTCGCAAATGACGGGAACGGGCAATGCACTGAAATTGGCACTCAGCGGATTTAGCAGTTCCGCTGTTGCCCTGGTAGCCGCCGCCTTGTTTCTTGCAGCTGCAATGCAGGCGACCAATCTTCATAAACGGCTTGCCCTTTGGATTTTATCTAGGGTTGGTACAAAAACAAGCAGCCTCGTCTTTGGCGCAATTCTTGTTTCAATTGTACTGGCATTTTTCGTTCCCAGTGCCACTGCCCGGGCCGGCGCTGTTGTTCCAATATTATTGGGGATGGTGGCCGCATTCGGGTTGCCGAATAACAGTAAACTGGGAGCACTGTTGGTAATCACTTCCGTTCAGGCGGTTTCGATTTGGAATGTTGGTATTAAAACAGCTGCCGCCCAAAACATGGTTGCACTCGGTTTTATTGAAAAAGAATTTGGCACCACCATTACATGGAGTTCTTGGTTTCTATATGCCGCACCGTTGGCTGTCATCATGTCTGTCCTACTGTATTTTGTGATGACCCATTTGATTAAGCCTGAAACGAAGGCGATTGAAGCAGGAAAAGATCTCATACAAAGCCAGCTTAACGAACTGGGGCATTTAAAAGCATCAGAGATTCGACTTATCATCATCTCGCTGTTTTTATTATTTTTCTGGACGACGGAAGGCAAACTTCATTCCTTTGACACCACTACCGTTACTATTGTGGCGATTGCCATTTTATTGACGCCAAAGATCGGTGTTTTTGATTGGAAATCGGTTGAACGTTTGATTCCGTGGGGTACAATTATTGTTTTTGCAGTGGGAATCTCGCTCGGCACCATTTTGCTTGACACCCAGGGGGCACAGTGGCTTTCCAATAAAGTATTCGGTTCACTTGGTCTGGAAAGCATGCCGATTATCGTTACAATTGCAATCGTTTCATTATTTAATATTTTGATCCACCTTGGATTTGCGAGCGCAACCAGCCTTTCAGCAGCGTTGATTCCGATCTTTATTGCGCTCACCGCCACAATACATCTGGGTGATAACCGAATTGGATTCGTTCTCATTCAGCAATTTGTTATTAGCTTTGGTTTCCTGCTTCCGGTCAACTCGCCACAAAGTATGCTTGCCTACGGGACCGGCGCTTTTACTGCAAAAGATTTTCTAAAATCAGGGGTTCCATTAACGATTATGGGCTACTTGCTAATTTTATTATTTAGCATGACCTATTGGAAGTGGGTCGGGTTACTGTAGCTGCTAATTTTTTATACGGCCTGTCCCTTGTCTTAAAGGATGAAGTGAACAAAATGAAAGCTCAAAAGGTAATTGCAGCCTTTTACAAAAAAAACGAGAACAACCAAATCCGGTTTGAACTTGGGACGGGTCGTTTTAGCAAAATGCTGGATCAGAACAAGGAGAAATACTTGGACTAAATTGGACCTTAAAAGAATAAAGAGCATCCATATTACTCATTTTCGTAATCTGCAATCAGTTGTTATCCCCTACGTTAAAAAATCACAGGAACACAGAAAAACAAGTAGATGACTATAAATTGGAAAATTCCCCCAGTTATAAAAGGGGATTTTCATGTTACTTATTTCAACATTTACACGAAAAAGTAGTGGGAACGATAATCTATAGAAAATTGATTTTCTAATTCGGCAACTTCATATTCTCTAAAAGGTTTTCAAGGAAATCCTTATGACCTTGAGGAATTTGTTTTTTCCTGCCTCTATTTCATTAATCCTCTTTTTCAAGTTAGATCCAACAGGCGAGAAATCATAAGGCAATGTGTCTACACTAGATACTTTCTAAAAATGGAATATCCCTATTTATTGAGTAATATTTGTAGATACGTTAAATTTTTTTCACCAGAAGGCATACGCTTTTCCTTTACAGCATAACGATTAAAGCCAAAATCATTTAAAAATTTTAAAGCTCTATCGTTTATGAATGCAGCCCTTATTTCGTTCCATCCCTGATGTTGAGCCCAACACAAGAAAGATTTTAAAAACTCAGAGCCATAGCCTTGGCTTTGATATTGATTATGAATCATTATTAACCCGATCCATGGATTACCATCAACTGCTCGTTCCATATACTCTAAAATCTAAAACATGCTTATGCCTTCCTTTACTTATTTAACTATCAAATAGTTGGTTTTGGCGGTGGTATTATAATTTTACCTTTTTTTATGTATTTAGTATCAGTAAGCTTTTGAATACTATATTTCAACTTCTTCGTTAGAAAAAATTATATACCTATATCTATGAAAACTACAAACTAATAGATAAACGCCATTTTGATGATTAATAAACAGCTATGGTAAAATATCTGATAAGTGCAAAAGACCAACCTTTATGCAAAGTTTGTAAAAAGATATAGATGATATCGGTTCATCTTATTTGCCGAATTTTTAACAACCACCTGTAGTTTAATGCTTACCAATTCTTTTTCTTCAACTGTTCGTAACTTAAACTTTTCTGCTTCAAATATCTCTATCATCATCAAAGTTGACTTCAATAATTTCAAACTATCCACAACTTATGAAATTATCACATTTTTATCTTTCCTTTGTTCTATGTATAATGGTACTATATCTTACTATTTTTACAATAAAACTCAGTAGAAATCGGAGGATATCATGGAAAATCTTGAGACTCAACTACAACAGGCAAAGCAAGAAATAAAGCAATTAAAATTAGAAAACCAAAAACTGAAAGCATTATTAATACAACATAACATTAATGTAGATGCCTCAGTTTCAATAAATAAAAGTAAAATTTCCAAATCAAATGCTGAAAAATTAAAAGAAAGACTTGAAATCTTTAAAAGTCTCTTTAAAGGCAGAACTGATGTTTATGCGGTCAGATGGGAATCGAAAACCGGCAAATCGGGTTATATACCTGCATGTAAATTTGAGTGGCAAAAACCGATCTGTCAAAAACCGGAAATCAAATGTTCGGATTGTTCCCGGAGAGTGCTTCTGCCTTTAACCGATCAGGTAATTTATGAACATCTGACAGGAAAAAAGACTATCGGGCTTTACCCTCTTTTACATGATGAAACTTGTTGGTTTTTAGCTGTAGATTTTGATAAGAAAAGCTGGCAACAAGATGTACAAGCATTCATAACTACCTGTAGAGAACAAAATATCCCTGCACATGTTGAACGATCTCGGTCGGGAAACGGTGCGCATGTCTGGATTTTTTTCAACCAAGCAATTCAGGCATCTTTAGCCCGAAAATTAGGGAATGTATTATTGGCGAAGACGTTAGAAAAGAGACACGAAATCGGCATGGATTCTTTTGATCGACTACTCCCCAGTCAAAATACAATGCCAAAAGGAGGATTCGGAAATTTAATCGCTCTTCCTTTACAAAATGAGCCGAGAAAAAAAGGAAATAGCGTATTTGTAGATGAAAATTTCATGCCGCATCCAGATCAATGGAGTTATTTAAAACACGTGAAAAAGATGAGTATTGAAGATATTCGAACTGTTATCAAAGATTTACGGCAATCAAACGGATTTGAAAATATTGTACAAGAAACCAATCAGCTAAGAACCAAGGAATATGCAGACCAAAAACTTCCTAAAAAACTGAAAATTATTGAAAAGAATGGGTTATATATTGAAAAAACAAATCTTCCTTCATCTCTCGTTCATCAGATGATTCAGTTAGCTACATTCAATAACCCGGAGTTTTTTAAAAGACAAGCAAAACGCCTGTCTACCCATAACACACCGAGGATGATTAATTGTAGTGAGGAAACGGACGCTTATATTGTTTTACCCCGTGGTTGTAAGGAACAACTTGTTAACTTGCTAACCGATCTTTCTATTGAATTTGAATTCGAAACCCGTACAAATTCGGGGTCCGAAATAGCTGTTTCTTTTATCGGGGAATTGCGGTCTGAACAGGAAACAGCAGTTACTAAATTATTAGCATATTCCACAGGCATTTTATCGGCAACAACCGGATTTGGAAAAACCGTAGTTGCTGCAAGTATCATTGCTAACCGAAAAATAAATACGCTAATCATTGTTCACCGTAAGCAACTGATTGACCAATGGAAAATGCAACTTTCCTCATTCTTAAATTTAGCTAATGATCAAATCGGGCAAATGGGTGGCGGAAAAACTAAATTATCCGGCATTGTTGATATTGCAACAATTCAAAGCTTGAACTATAAAGGGAAAGTTAAGGATGTCATTCAGCAATACGGACAAATTATTGTTGATGAATGCCATCATATTTCGGCATTTAGTTTTGAAAAGGTATTGAAAGAGGCAAATGCCACTTATATTCATGGATTGACGGCAACACCGGCAAGAAAAGATGGACTGGAACGGATTATGACCATGCAATTGGGATCGATTCGTTATAAAGTCAGTGCCAAAAAACATGCAATGACCCGTCCTTTTGAGCAAATTCTTATTCCCAGATATACAAATTTCAAAAGCTCATGCAAAATTAGTGGAGAAGATTTCCAAGGATTGTATCAGGAACTAATGAAAAATGAGCAACGAAATGACATGATTTTTGATGATGTCTTAAAGGAACTGGATAAAGGAGCAGTACCGTTGATATTAACGGAAAGAGTGG
Organism: Caldibacillus sp. 210928-DFI.2.18; assembly: GCF_020554505.1. Lineage (NCBI taxonomy): Bacteria > Bacillati > Bacillota > Bacilli > Caryophanales > Bacillaceae > Caldibacillus > Caldibacillus sp. 210928-DFI.2.18. Next base: position 6,609 of record NZ_JAJCHL010000001.1, on the reverse strand, counting down.
AACATGTCTATGATTTGCAAGAAAAATTTACCGGATTTGCAAAAAATATCATAACTTTGACAGGTGGAATGAGTAAAACAGAAGAAGCAACAAAAATGAGATTACTTGAGGATATACCTGATGATGCGGAAAGATTACTAATTGCAACCGGTAAATATATTGGAGAAGGGTTCGACTATGCTCCAATAGATACATTATTTTTAGTCATGCCGATTTCTTGGAAAGGAACATTGCAACAATATGTTGGTCGTTTGCATCGCTTCCATAATAAAAAAGAAAAAGTCAAAGTATACGATTATGTAGATGAAAATGTAACTTTATTAAAAGCCATGTTTGAAAAAAGATTAAAGACTTATCATTTAATGGGTTATCAAATTTTTGGTAAAGAGCCAATTGTACAAAGAAAAGTTGAGCAATTAAAGCTATTTTAATGTCCTGGTTGGTACTTCTTGTTTGTTGTTATATCGAATAAAATCTGATAAAATGAGTCGTACAGTTTTTCACTGTGATAAAGTGAAAATTTCCACCAGTGGGGGGTTTTCTTCATCGTCCACTGATGGTTAGTTGAATCAATTGGGCACTTCCGGGTACTTGATTTCTCTTTCATTAGAGGGAGATTTAGTGACCATTTATGCGGGAGAAAAGTTGAAAAGGGTTGAGACTCATGGTTTATCTTACTTTTATCATACCAATCATCATGGCTATTGCCGTTTTAGTGATTAGAATGAAAGCAACGAAACATCCCGTAACGAGGAAGAAAATCATTTTGCCGCCAATCTTTATGAGTACCGGTGCATTGATGTTCATCTTTCCGTTTTTTCGCATTCCTTTTTTACAAGTAATTGAAGCACTGTGTATCGGGATGTTTTTTTCTATATTTCTTATTAAAACAACACATTTTGAAATTCGCGGGAATGAAATTTATGTTACGCGCTCCAAGGCCTTTGCCTTTATATTGATCGGGCTATTGCTTATTCGAACGGGATTAAAAGCCGCATTAAGTTTAACCGTCCATGTCGGTGAAACGGGCGGAATGTTTTGGATTCTTGCTTTTGGCATGATTGTTCCTTGGCGAATTGCTATGCTAATCCAATACAATAAGATGCAAAATCAATTGCAGAATCAAAACCAGGAAAATTTACTTGAAATGGAAATAAGAGGAGCAAATTAAACTCTCCTCTTATTTTTATCTCTTTATCCTTTATCCCTGTATATAGCCTGTTCTTCCCCATACCACCATTTTCCTAATTTCACCTGCAAAAATGGAATAACCCAATAATCTAACCCCAGTGTCCGTCCGGATCCGTTCAATAACGCAATCGAAGCAGGTAAAACCCAAAACTTATCCCACCCGAGCATCGCAGTTAACGTAAACATAACAAGAAATCCGGCACTTGCTAAACTGGCCAGCCACGTAAATAGCCCGGTAATAAGCGCCAACCCAATCGCCATTTCTACAAAAATAACGAATTTTTGCATGAATATGGCAACTTCTGGTGTTGGCAGCATTATTTTCATAATCCACTCAAACCAAAACGGCATTTTACTTAAAAATTGTTCTTGTTTCTATTCCATGTGTAGCAACCATTGCCAATATCATGTTGGCCAACAACATTTGTGATCTGGAGGAGGATATTAAAAATAATCGGTTTACCCTCCCCTATTACATTGGGAAAAAATACGCCATCTGGTTATTTAATGCTTTATATCTCATTGCCTTTTTCGCAATTTTGGCAGCTGCTGCGTTACATTTATTGCCAAAAATTATGTTGCTTGCCCTTTTAGCAAGTATCCCTGTCTATAAGCACGTGAAACTATTTAATAAGAAACAAATTAAATCCGAGACGTTTGTTATTTCTGTAAAAAATTTGGTCATTATTAACGGAGTCATTTCCGCAATCCTTTGTTTAGCTGTTTTCATATAAGAGGTGTTGCTCATGGTACTTGATTCAACAAACCCAATCATTGAAGTAAAAGATGTATCTTTTCGTTATGATTTACGTAATTCCGCTGAAACCTTATCTTCCATTAACTTTTCCGTCCAAAAAGGTGAGTGGGTCGCCATTATCGGCAACAACGGTTCCGGGAAATCAACATTAGCCGGTATTTTATTAGGGTTGTACAAACCGCAATTTGGTTCTGTAACAATCGCCGGTTATGAGTTAAATGAAGAGACGAAATGGGAAATAAGAAAGCGAATGGGTATTGTCTTCCAAAATCCGGATAATCAATTTATCGGTTCGACCGTTGAAGACGATGTGGCATTTGGCTTAGAAAATTTGAATATGCCTTATGAACAGATGAAGATGCGAGTTTATGAAGCACTTCATATGGTTGATATGGATGATTATCGTCACGCTGATCCGACCCGGTTATCCGGCGGACAGAAGCAGCGAGTGGCAATTGCCGGTTTACTAGCTTTACAACCGGAAATATTATTATTGGACGAAGCCTTTGTTATGTTAGACCCGAAAAGTCGAAAAGATTTATTAAAAACGCTACAAAAATTAAAATCTCGGCATCAACTGACTATTATTTCTATTACACATGATATGAATGAAGCTGCATCCAGTGACCGCATTATTGTGTTAAAAAACGGAACAATCAGTTCCATTGGCACACCGAAAGAAGTTTTCAGTAAAGAACTTGATTTTGAAGCCCCCTTTACCGAAAAACTAAGACGAATTTTACAAATGAAAGGAAGAAACGTGCCAAATACGTATATGAGTGAAGAAGAGATGGTAGAATGGCTATGGAAATAAGATATAGCAATGTATCCGCAGATTACCAATTAGGTCCGATTCGAACAAAAAATGTTTTAGATGATGTAAATTTATTCGTAAAACCTTCATCCTTTACCGCTATTGTCGGCCAAACCGGAGCCGGAAAATCAAGTTTACTAAAAGTAATGAATGGCTTAATACGTCCGAAACAAGGTGAGGTAAAAATCGGCAAATACTCTGTTTCTTCAAATAACGATCCTACTTCTTTAAAAGAAGTACGAAAACGTATAGGCATGGTATTCCAATTTCCTGAATCCCAGTTATTTGCAGAGACCGTGGAAAAAGATATTTGTTTTGGTCCTTTGAATTTTGGTGTGGGGCTTAGTGAAGCGATAGAAATGGCAAAAACAGCCATTTACCAGGTAGGCCTGGATGCCTCCTTTTTACCGAAATCCCCCTTCTCATTATCCGGCGGCCAAAAAAGACGGGTCGCCATTGCGGGGATCTTAGCGATGAAACCGGATATTTTAATTTTAGATGAACCCGGAGCAGGACTTGACCCTATTGGAAAACAAGAAATCCTTTCGCTAATTGCTTCTTGGAATAAAAACAATAAACTGACAACACTAATGGTCACACATGAAATGGATGATGTAGCTAAATTCGCTGATGATGTTATTGTTATGGAAAAAGGAAAAATCGTCTTTCATGATGATGTGCGAACTTTTTTTGCTGATCTTAATCAAATCCAATCTTGGAACCTTGATATTCCGGAAGCAAGAAGATTTCAATTACTCATTGAAGAAAAAACCGGTGTATCCTTGCCAAAAATTTGTCTGACAGTGGAGGAACTTGCAGACTGCTTAATCGAGGTGGGACTTGCATGAATAAATTAATCATCGGTCGTTATCTTCCCGGTACTTCTTTACTCCATATACTTGATGCTCGAGCAAAATTAATCGCCGGTTTTTATTTTATTTTTATTTTGTTTTTTGCCGAGGATTGGCCGGCCTATATTCTTCTATGGTCGTTTACCTTTTGGGTCATGCATTTATCCGGTGTCCATTTCAAAACCTACATACGTGGCGTACGACCTTTAATTTGGTTGATTTTGTTTACGGTCTGCTTACAAGTATTATTTACAGCCGGGGGAGAAATTTACTTCGAATGGGGTCCGGTAACCATATCTCAATTTGGGATAGTGAGCGGTATTTATATCTTTTTCCGTTTTGTCATGATCATTTTTATCTCTACGGTTATTACACTGACAACAAAACCGATTGACTTAACCGAAGCCATTCATTTTCTTCTCAAGCCACTTCGGATTTTTAAAATACCTGTTGAAGAAATATCCATTATGCTGTCCATTGCTTTGCGCTTTATTCCAAACTTATTAGATGAAACACAAAAAATCATGGATGCACAAAAAGCAAGAGGGACAGAATTCGGCAAAGGTTCTTTATTCCAACAAATGAAAACTCTCGTACCAATCTTTTTACCATTATTTGTGAGTTCACTAAACCGGGCGGAAGAAGTCGCAAATGTTATGGAAGTTCGTGGTTATCAACCAAACGCTAGACGCTCCTCATTTCGGAAACTGCGTTGGAAATGGGCTGATACGTTAAGTTTAGTCATTATGATTTTCTTAACAGTCGGCTTACTGATCATGAATACAATTGTCTGAATCAAGGTCCCCTCTTAACGATTGCATAAAAAATTTTCTTAGTGCAAAAAATAGGAATACAACAATTTGCAATCCTTTGGGGGGTCCATTTTGAAACAAATAATCGTTATCTCTTGCTCAATTCTCTCGGCTTTTCTTCTATTGTCCGGGTGTACGTATTATGATAAAAATCAATCTAATGATCATCGCAATTTGACCGTAACAGACACTTCTGATCATCCATGGAGGACATCTAATGTTTCTCAATCGAAAGGGCAAAATTTCATAAACAGTAAAAATCCAGGTACAAACGAACAAAAAAATGAAGCTCGTCAACCAACGATTTTTACCGATACGGACACAAAAAACAACCTTTTAGCCATGAAGGAAGTCATCGATACAAATGTCATTATTAGCAACAATAATGCTTATGTGGCGGTGGTTCTGCAACAAAGGCAAAAACTGACGTCCAAGATGAAAAATCAAATAACCGATCAAGTAAAAAAGAATCATCCACAAATTGACCATGTATATATTTCTGAAAATCCACATTTTATTCAGCAAATGAGTGAATTCTCAACAAGACTAAAGCGTGGCGACCAAAATGTTATGGAGGATTTTAACCAGATGCTGAATGACTATTTTGCGAAATAACTATTAAAACTGGTTTTTCAAAGAGTGGACCTGTGCCACTCTTTGACTTCATTTCAGTGCAAACAAATGATTAACGTTCTTTTTTAGAGGAATCTTTCTTTTTATGCTTCTGTTCTTTTTTATTCATTATGAGTGTTTCCAATTCCTTTCCTGCATTCACATTTCCAAATTCAATGCCAAATTCAACCCGGCCCTTGAGATCCTTGTTCGTTTTATTCGATTGGTCTTTCATTATGCTTTCCCGCTCTTCCCTTTTGTGAATTTCTGTTTGCCCCTTTCATCGGGTTTTCCTCACCGGCAAACTCGGCTGTAAAATCAGTTTCTCGGTTATTTTTATGTGGCGTTTTTGTGTATTTTTCAACAGCATTTCTCTCTGCTTTCCGTTTTGCCATTTGATTCATCTCCTCATGTTTATTTCTTTCTTTATTTTCCTCAACGATACAGAAATGATACGTGGCAAAACGTGCTACAAATGTATATGATTTAGCTGTTTTTCACATTTACTTTCTCTAGAATGGAGAATAGTTCTGTTAAATTTTGTATTTCAAAGGTCGGTGTGATGTCTGTTCTTCTTTTTTGATAGCGATTCACCCAAACAGATTTAATCTTTGTACGATTTGCCCCTAAAATATCGGTATTTAAATTATCCCCGACCATTAGAACCTCGTCTGCCTCTAAGGACATTAAAGATAAAGCATATTGAAAAATTCCCGGATCCGGTTTTCCTTTCCCGTAATTACCGGAGATGACAATATGTTCAAAATACGGGGGTAGTTCAGGAGTCAAGGATAATTTTGTCGTTTGCAAATCCGGTGAACCGTTTGTCAATAAAAGTAAACGATAATCCTTCTTTAATTGTTCCAGTACAGGAAACGTATCTTCATAAACAATCGGGACTTTTCTTCGCTCTTTAGGAAAAGTCTCTCCTAATTCAGAGCCGAAATCAGGGTCATCAATGCCAAGTGCTTTTAACCCTTGTGTCCATGCATCTTTTCGATACGTTGGGACGATATCATGTAACGCTTTGAATTGGTCATTTTTATCGCAAAATTCACCCCATAACCCTTCAAAAGGATTAATACCGATCATTTGGGTGAACGGATATGTTTCATAAGATAGATACAATGTTCTGGCAGCCTGCCGAACTTCATCCTCCAGTTTACTCGGGTCAATCCCGTAACGTTCCTGAGCTATTTTGCATGTGGCCAAGAATGCTTTTTGCACACTTTTTTGATCCCATAAAAGCGTGTCATCTAAATCAAAGAAAATTGCTTTAATCATCATATCCCTACTTTTTTGTAATTTTTCCACTTTTTAATAGTTTAATATAAAATGGGTGAAAAGTTAACTACTTTTTAATACGTTAGAAGAAGATATAAAGTTCTTTACGTAGGACAAAACCTTCTGAAGTAATAAAGTAAGTACAGAAATGTGTAGTGGAATTGCTTTATGGTCTCATAGGAGTGACCAAATCCTTTTCTATGGGACAAAAACTTCGGAAAAGCGAACAGAAATGTCTCATAGATCAGCCCTATGGGACAAATTAATCGGAAATTGAAACCAAAATGT